>JAJXAL010000045.1:0-32335 GCA_021628325.1 Segatella copri
GAGAGCATTCGCTCCTTGGCATCAGGAGATTCAAAGACATAGAACTTCGGAAGAGGATAGTTTGCATAGTCTGCTTCCTCTTTCTTTATCTCGTCCATGTCGAAGTTGGTCTTGCAGAAGAACTTGGAAGTCTTAAACTCCTCAGCTTTCTGGATATCCATGGCCCCCTTTCTACCAGTCTTTGTAACAGTGAAGTCTCTAGCTGTCTGACCGCAAATCCATCCAGATGCCATATCTGAAATTTTGGAGGCAGGAACCAGGCTATCCATATTCTCATTGAGATTGATGGATGTCCTGTCTCGGTCAATGGTGATACCTTTCTTCAACTGTACCACCTTTCCGAAAATATCTCCGGACAGCCAGTCTAAGGTATCTTTACTTCTCGCAGAACCACTGATTACATTACCAACGGTAGTGATAATCTTATCTTTTCCTACCTTACTATAGTCAGCTTCAAGCTGTGGAAGTTCCTGGAAACCTAATGTCACTGCTACCTTGTTGCTTCGGGCAGTTCCTATCAGACGGTCTATCTTATGGAAATATAAGGTTGGCAGCTCATCTACGATGATACTAACAGGAACATTCTTGCCCTGTCCACTGTTCACTCGTGTTACAAGACGGTTCAGAATCAATGCGTTCAATGCTCCCACGATGGATTCCATTTCTGGGTCATTGGCTATGAGAAGGTAGCTTGGACTCTTAGGGTCTGATACTTTTAGATCAAAATCATCGCCGCTGAATACCCAATAGCTTTCTTTTGTGGCCAATCGAGAGATTTGAACTCGAAGTGTACCAATCATACCTTCCAACTGTTCCATGGCCTTGTTCTCAAAGGCTGTTTGGAATGGACCAAGAAGTGGTGCCACCTCTGTATCTGTATTCAACACCTCAAAGATTTCCTTGTAGTCGTGGTTGAGGAAGGATAGGACATGAGGCATGTCGGAGTATTGCCCTTTCCAATAGGCTGGCTCCACAAGTTTGTCTGCTTGTCCCAGACATCCTTTTGCATAGACCCTACCTGTGAGTCGTTGATGGAATGTTCCTTCAACTTGCTCGTATTGGGCATCAAGGATATTTCCATCTTTATCATAAGGCACTTTGTTGTAGTTCACAAAGAAGTAAATGCAAGCGGCGAGGAAGTTGGTTGCAGACTTCTGGAAGAAGTCATCACTACCGCCGCCTCCCTTTTGTCCTTTTTGCAAGGATTCTACCAAAGTCTCGGCTGTTTCCATTGCAGCAGCCAAGTTGCTGATGTACTTTTGCTGAATAGGATTTACTCTTCTGGAATACTCTACATTGACGAAGTTAATAATGTTGAACTTACAGTTCGCAGGAGTGTTTCCGGCAGCTTGGTTCTTCCTGTAATGGTAATAGAGCTTGGTTGCTAGGGTAGGGAACTTGTAGTCATATACTACCATGGCAAAGCCTTTCTTGGAGTGTTGTCTTATATATGGTTCTATCACAGAGAATGTCTTACCACTACCTGGTGTACCTACTACCCATGTTCCTCTGAAGGGATTGATGATGTTTATCCATCCATGGCGAAACTTGCCTCGGTAGTAGTAGCGCATAGGTATGTTTACGGAATACTTGTTCTCCACCAATTCTTCTGCTTGCTCGAAACTCTCGTTCTCGAAGTTAAAGCGGTCTTTCAACATACCATCCCTGAAGTATTTGGAAACATTGTCAAGTGCAACATGGATGAGCACTGTTCCTATGATGGATGCTGCCATGTAGAACCAAATGTTTGTTTTGAGAATCCAAATTCTACTATGCCAATCCCAGTTATATAAGAATACAGATAGAGTAACAAGTAACAATCCTATGGATATTGGCCAAAAGACCATCTTTCTGGCATCAAACTCCAACTGCTTCTTGTTCTTTGTTCCTATACAGGTGATGATGACCAACATTACGGTCACCAGTTTACTGAAAGGCAAATACTGATATACAGACATTCTGTGAAGACGAGAATGAATGTCTGTAATGAGACCTCCCAAGAAATCCAAAGCGGATGGATCGAGGGCATACATAAAAAACTCTAACACCAACGATACGTAGATGGCTACTCGAAATAGGGTGTAGAGACCTTGAAGTTCTTTCGATTCTTCCATTGTTTTGTTCTTATTTCAATTCATTACACCACGAGCCTTTCTTGCCCATCTCTTTTGGCATTCTGTGCTGATGGTGTACATGCTCTTTGGTTTATAATATTTTCCTCTCAGTTCATACCATGAATCCATAAGGGTTGTATAGCGCAAGAGGCGATTCAGCTTTCTTATCTTATAATTCATGCTCTGAAGGCTTTTTCTGACTCTGCTAATGCAGTCAATTCTTTCTTTTTCTGTCATCTTGCTGTTCTTGTCCTCGTCCTTGCTGATAGGAAGAAGCTTTTCTACATCTGCAGCTATCTGGATGCCGTTGTCTATGATGTCGCTGTAGATATGGCTTCTTGATTTTGACAAGGCAACGGCAAGGGTATTAGCTGGACAAGAGAACGTAAAGGATTTCAATTCCTTGATGTTCTTTACAGCGTGGTCAACTTCAAAATAGATGGCGTAAATCTCTGCTGCTATAGTGAGAATGTCATCGAAGCTTGTCAAGTATTTGTTGAACTGATTTTGAAAATTATTAATCTTGTCCACCTCTTCCTTGGACATGATATGTTCGCCAGCGTTCAAAGTCAAAACAGCATCTTGTGCAACTAAGGCTTTGGTTGCAGTCTTGGCATACAGCTTGAACATTCCTGCTCTCACTGGATCCGGACCATTTTGTGAATGGGCAGGATCGGGGAACATAAAAAATGCAGTGACTGCTAATATTAGAATATTACTTTTCTTCATAATGATGCTTTTTTTTGTTTTACCATCCCCAAGGTTTGCTGTTTTGTCGTTCTTTATAGAACTTGGCTACTATTTTCATGGCGCGAGACTGCCTTTTTCTGGCTTCCTCGGCAAGTGTCTTATTGCTTTTTTGTATCTTTCCTGCAATGGCACGATTCCAAACATCCTCGAAGGAATAGAGGCTGATGCTTAGTGCCAAGGCTCGGAACTTCTTGTTGAGCTGTTCAATCTCGCTATTCAGTTGCCATAATATTTTTGTTCTTTCTGCTCCATTGAGCATATGGCCTTCGCCTTCTCCTGCCACTACTTTCTTTAGCAACCTATAGGTTTTCACCAATTCCACGGCTGTTTCAGCATATAGGTTGTTCATGGAAATCGATGAAGCTATTCCTTGTGGATTGAGCTTGCAAGCTGTTTTTATCTCCCATAAGGCGGAGAGGGTTTGCATCCCTTCTGCATATAAGGTTGTTGCAGCCTTGATGGAAGAAGCAAATCCTTGTGCTGTCTTTAAATAAGAATTATACTTTTGCTCCCAATTCTTCATCTTCGTTTGTGAGTAAACTATGCCTCCCTGGAGAACAAACAATGTATCAAGACAGTGTTGTTGTTGCTTTATTTGTTTGCTTAACAATGCCTCTCCTTCTCCTATGGCTGTATATTCAATTGGATTGGAGGAGGACGCTCCTTGTCCGAACACTTGTACGTTGTACAAAATGACCAGCAAAATGAGGAACAAAATTTTACGAACGATTTGTGATTTCATATATTCCTTTGTTTTTCTTGTTAAACTCAACTCTACATCTTATCTCCGAAACAATGTCATTGCTAGCCTTGATGCCTATCATGTCAAGTTTGGCATTATTGCGGTCACCTGAGTATATGGTGACGGTTTTCAAACCGAAAAGTTGTTGGGGCAAGCTTCTACTTTGCTGGTAGTCAACAACTCTGTATAGCTCCACGTAATCAGTGGAGTGGGAGAACACCCCATGAAGGATAATGATTTGTTCTCCTGTGATGATATATTCCATTCTTGCAAGATAAACTAACTTGAAAAGAAGGTGGAACAATAGCAGGATGCAAGCATAGATAGCCCACTCATGATAGGCGAAACTACAAAACTTGTATATCCATATACTAGCAACAAGGAGGCACAAAGAACCTGTCTCATTGATTATGTATTGAAACCAATGAGGACGCAACGTAACCGTGCGAAACATAAATATGGTTTTGTTCATATCTCTTGTATATTTATATTTTATTAAAGGGATGGGAAGCGTTATCTTCCCATTCCCATACCTTCGTTCTGACCTCTACCTGGTTGCTCTGCCAAGCTTTCATATACGGCCGCAGACACTGCTTGTGGAGATACGACACCTGGTTTATGGAAAACAGGTGCTGACTCGTATATCTCTGGGCGAGGACGAGGTGGTGCGGACAAACCTGCCACTACATCCGCTCCAACAGTGACTGCTGCAAGGATGGCTGCGCCAAGATTGAAGCGGCTCTCAGGCTTGGTCTTCATCTCTACCTCTGGAAAAATCTTGTCGAAGAGCTTCATTCTTTGATAGTCGTTGATGGCAAGGAACTTGTCATACTGCTTTTGGGTAATCTCATGGGAAAAGACATTCCCATCTATTACTGCAGTCATCTTGTATTTCCCTTCAACGGCATTGCCATTGGCATCTTTGATTCTCTCTACTGCAATATCTCCGACTTCTGTAGCCCTGCCATGCTCTCCGCTTCGCTTCCATTCTTTGCTCGCCTTGATGTTATTGAGTGATTCACCGTTTATACTGGCATCGCCAAGAAGGTTGATTTTCGTTTGTTCTCGAAGGTCGTTGAGGTTGATTACTTCCTTTCCATAGAGAACAGTTTCCTTGGTTCTGGTTTCTACGGAAGGTAGTTTGCGAGGATCGGGATTCTCTTTGAGCATTTGCCATATCTCGCTGTCAGACGGCATCTTTACATCCTTTTCCTTTGCCTGTCCATAGTCTTGAAGCTTTTGAAGACCTTTCTTTATGGCATCGAAACGCTCTTGTTCTGATGCGTTCGAAGAAGTGATGATTTCATAGCCAAGTCCTGCTGCCTTTAAGTCTTTCAACACTTTTGCAAGTGAAGGAGGAATATTGGCATTTTGCCCTTTGGTATAACCACCCTGATAGAGGGTATTGCTTGCCACCACCTTCATTTTTTCCTTGTTCTCGTCTGTAAGTGGAATCATGTTGGTAAGCAACTTCGCACGTTCCTCGTCTGTGGAATATTTGAAGTTGTTGTACTGAGCTTCAGTAATCTTGAAAGACCACATGCCAACATCCTTGTTGGTTCTTACGTTCATCAGATAGTTACCAGAAATCTCGTCTTTCCACGCCGTGGCACTCGTGATTACTGCTGAGGACTTTTCACTGACAAGACTGTAGTCACCATTTAAGGTAACAACTCCATTGGCTGTGGTGAGGTTCCCTGAATTCACGTTGTCTTGCAACTCTCCGTTGGACGCATTCTTTATCTTTACCTCGTCAAACACTTTGTCAAAGAGTTGAAGACGGTATTTGTCTTCGTAATTGATGAACTTCAAGTAGTCTTCCTTGCTAATCTCATGGCTCATGACCTGCCCATTGATGACTGCTGTCATTCTGAAAGATGGTTTCACTCCATCATGGGTAGGATAGGCTTGGATTTCACCAACTGTAACTCTTCTGCCATCCTTCACTGGTAAATAGAACCCTTCGTTTGGGTTGAGTGTTCTACCATCCACAACCCCGATTGAGTTCCATTTGTCAATATATCCCGAATGGTAATCCTCTCTCATGTTCTGTAGGTCGATGATGTCAGAGGTTGTTGTCGTATAGTGTTGGGATGCAACTTCCTTTGCAAAGATTTCCTTTTCTTTCTCTGGTGTCAGATGAATGGAAACATAGTCCTTGGTGTTGAGCTGTTCACGAGTTATTTTGTCGCTAAAGTCAGCTTTTATGACATTGTTCAAGATGGCAAGACGCTCATCGATGCTTACTGCGTTCTTTGTGCTACTTTTCTTACTTGTGTTCTTGAACTTTTCTGCCATCAATTTCTTTACTTCTTCATCGGTAAGACTGTATTGGCAATCCTTGTTTACAGAAGATGACTTGATAGTGAGGAGCTTGTTCTTTTCGTCTATCACTACACCATGGGATGCCAGCAAATGCTGAAAGGTCTCAGGGGTGAGCGTTAAGTCTGGGCTATAGATATCTGATAATCTTTCTGCCTGTCCTTTAGGACGCACCAACTCCTTAGGCTTGCTTTCTACCTTCATGTTGGCAAGGGCATCCTGCTGCTGGTTACCTTTGTCATAGAAGCCATAGCTTCCTGTCTTCAATTCTCCAGGCTTTAATCTACCGTCTGGACGGTCTATGACAACTGGCGCACTATTGGCAAAGAAAGGTCGATCATTGATTCTGCGAACGTGATATCTGTCTCTTCCAAACAACATTCCAAAGATTGAGTTGTCGAATCTGCCAAAACCTGGCCCTGAAAATGGACGAAAACGTGGGTCGCCCATATAGCCGTATTCTCCTACGTTGAGTCGATGACCATTCAATCCCATGTTAACAGGAGAATTGGCATTTCTTGCTGCTACAAAGGAACCTGGAATGTAATAATCGTTCTTCACAATAGAAACAAAAGTGTTGTAGGCATTCTTGTCCCATACGGTTGTTCCTCCGTTCATCAAGGCTTCCAACTGCTTTTGGTTGATATTGTAATATCTTGGCTGCGAAGAATTGTGTGACATGGTTACAAGCTGATAGATGCCTGTCTCTGTCATCGAAATATGGGCTTGCATACCATTGGCATTCAATACGCTTTGCAGCTGTGGGGCTACATCTGTGGCTCGTGGATTTGTGTTTGTTCTTATGGTTCTCATACCTTATTATATTTATATAGGAAATTTTCCTCTTCCATAATTGCTTATGGAAAAGGAATGATGTATGTTATTTTGTTTCTTCTTTGTACACAATAACACAGGTGTGTCGATTGGCGGTGTATGGCTTGTAAAGGTTGATGCCGCCTCTGCTGATGCCTTGCATCTTGCTTTTATCTACTCCTGCCTTCATAAGTAGCTTGGCAATATACTTTGCACGCTTCACGCTGAGTGCTCTGTTGTGCTTCGGTGTGCCAGTCTTGCTGTCTGCAGCTCCTATAATCTTGACACTTAGATTGTTCTCCTTCACAGCTCCTGCTATTTCTCCTATGTTTACAAGTTGTTGCTTGTCAACAAGGTTGGTGGAGTTTATCTTGAAGAAGAATAGAATAGGTGCGTCCAGTTGAATGCCACTGTTCTCGACGGCTTGCTCTTCACTTGCCATTCTGTCTCTTAGCTTTCGAAGTCCATCAAAACTGTTCTTGGGATAGTTGGTCAAGTCTGTTACGCCTTGGTTGTCTGTGTCTAAGACCTCCAAAACAGGCTTACGTTCATATCCTTGTTTGCCGATACCGATGGTGAGTCCAACGGTTGCTTGGAAAAGGTTGTCACCGAAATGCTTGTTTTTCCCTAAACCATCAAACTTTTGGTAGGTACTGGTTCCTCCCAACTCGGCGGTAACGTGCAAGCGATTGGTTGCCCTGTAACTGCAGAGTAGGCCGTATGAGAGGGCAAACGGAATATGGTGTAGCTCTGAGTTGTGAATTACACCAGCTCCAATATATGGAACCAAGTCCCATCTTGGAAGTGGATCGTAGGTGGTTCTGTAGAAACTCGATACGTTGAGCATCAAGTCTCCATGGTAATTTTGGAACTTCATGGCTTCATCGATTGCATTTGTGAACTTGAACCCTTGGTACACCAGGCGTGTTCCAAAGAAACGTGAATGCCATTTACCCAAACTGAATACCATGGTAGGGCGTGTATGACCAAAGAAGTCTGTGCATCCTACTGGTGCTCCTGAGAAGGTGGACATACCAGCCTTGATGCTGACAAACCAATTGCTACCTATGCTGGATAACTTATATTTCTCTTGTCCGGAAAGGAATGGCTTGCTGTCTTTCTTTTCAGTTCTGCCATTGGAGAAAGAGGATGCCTTGATATATTCCTTCTCATTCTCTCCATAAACTACCTGTGCCTTGGCTGTGCTGCCTATTACCAATAAGGCTGCCAGCAAAATCTTTAATTTCTTCATTTTATTTATTATTATAGTTTTGTCTTATGTTACATTTTCTCAGCTTCTATATCGTATAGATAAAGCTTATGTTGAAGAATGATGCTCTCGCATTTCTTCACATAGTCTTTTCTAGTCGCATAGCCTCCTGCCTTGATTGCGACAAGCCAGTTGTGATAGTCGGTTGGCTTATATCGCCAACAGCGAGCGTATCTATCGCTCATCAGCAATCTGGAATGGTACTCGATGCTTTCCTCTGCCGAGGAGAAATTGCAGAATTTCTCGTTTTTGCGGTCATCATCATGAATGCTGTAGGGTAGGCCTCTTCTGAGCCAGTTGCTGTTGGCCTTTATTCCAAAGAAATTATAGCCTACTTGTGCCAGACTGCTATTCCCCCATCTGCTTTCAAACGCCATCTGTGCCAGTATCACAGAGGCTGGTATGCCGTATTTTCTTTGTTGGCGCATGGCCGCTTGGGCATAATGCTTGATGAAATCATCGGGCGTAAGCACTTTGTCTTCGTCTATCTTCAATGCCTTGATGGCTTTCTCTTTCGTCTCTTTTATGTAAAGAAGTAAGTCGTATGGGTCTTCCAAACTGCCCCGAAGCCTACAGGTGATATGCAGATGTGGCCCAGTGGAGCGTCCTGTAGTTCCGCTGATGCCTATTGGGTCTCCTGCATAGACCTTCTGGTTGTCGCTCACCCAAATTTCAGATAAGTGGCAATAGCTTACCGTGTAATCACCATACTGCATGGTGATGTATTTCCCCGAACCTCTGTCGTAGCCTACGCCTTTCACATAGCCATCGAACATGGATAGCACTTCCTCGTATCTTGCCCTAAGGTCAAGCCCCTTGTGTTGCCTATGTTTTCCTGTGAAAGGATCAACCCTACTGCCAAAGGTGGAGTTTATCCTTATGTTTTCCAAAGGAAAACTCACACTTAGGTATTTGTCTATCCAGTAGTCCTTCATGTCTTTCTTTCCTTGCGCCATCCCCATCGGAGAATGGCAACATAGGAGAAATAGTAAAAATGAAAGAAATCTAATCATGCCTTATTCTTTATATAATAATACTTCTTTAGCTTGCAAAAGTAATATGAATGGAAGAATTTATGGGCGTAAATATAAAATAGCTTTTTATTTAACATATTCTTTTTCTAAGCACTATCGTGTAAATGATTATAAATGAGGCTGCTCGCCCCCTTTAACCCCTCGGTGTTTTCAGGTATAGATTATTAAGGTTGAAGGCTATTTGTAGAAAGAGCTTTGATTTGGATAGGGATAAAATCTATGTTAAATAAAAAGGTATATCGTGTTTGTGGAAAGCCTTGATAAGAAAATGTGTACTTTTGCCGAAAACTTTAAACAAGAATAAGATTATGAACGAATTGAAATTTTCTGAAAGCGAAATTCCATACGAGGAGTTGGCTAACTTCGGACTCTCACAGGAAATGATAGACGACTTTCCTGAAAGTATTATGAATAAGTTCCTTTCTGGGCAAAGAACTCCCTTGCTCCCTATTGAGAGAGCTGATTTTGATGGAGTTGTCCACAAGGATTTTGCTCGAATCCGCTTACAGCAAACAGAGGATGGGCTTCATCCAGTGTTCTTGCCTCTCATCGCAAAGAACAATCTTGAGTATTTTACGGAGGAACAGAAAACCGCTTTGCAAAACGGACAAGTTCTGAAGGTGTTGCTACCGTCGAACAATTCCTGGAACTATGTGCAGCTCGATGGGGCTACAAATGCTACCATTTCAGTAAAGGCAGACATCATTGACCAGAACTTATCTACATTGGCTAACAAGGTGGGACTTTCTGAAAGTGAGCTTATGGAACTTGAAGAAGGAAAGGTTGTTACCAAGGGAGAGGAAGACAAGATGTTTTCTGCCGGCATCGATTTGAACGAGGAAACTGGAGTCCGCAGTGTCAACGGTGATGCGCAAAAGTGGCAGGAGGAAAAAGATGGCAACGTGATGCTAGACAAGTATAACTTTGGCATCTATGGCTGTTGGACAAAGGATGACAAAGGTATGCTTTCTTATGTCCCGGAGGATGAATATTCCGAGGAGATGTGTGTGGCACAGGATGCTGCTATAGAAAAGGCTAAACAAAGTCGTGGAATACATATGTAATTAAGGCTAGATTATATGGAAATTGTAGGTTTTGTGGACGAGGAACGC
Organism: Segatella copri; assembly: GCA_021628325.1. GTDB lineage: Bacteria > Bacteroidota > Bacteroidia > Bacteroidales > Bacteroidaceae > Prevotella > Prevotella copri_R. Next base: position 10,158 of record JAJXAL010000045.1, read on the forward strand.
CTGAATGGTATGTTCCTGTCGAGAGATATAACGGAATTGGATTACGTGAAGCATCATTCCCAAGGAATGTTGGATGCTTACTTTTCCTTCATTGCCGACAACAACCTTCCTGATAACAACACTTCTGCAACAAAATTCCTGGAGGAAGAAAATGTCAGCTATGGAAATGAGGAGGATGAAGGGAATGATAATCAACAAGAGGAAGTGGATGTGCCTTCTTATGTTGACATCTACCGAAAGTGGGTAGATGAAAATGAAAAGGTGAACATTCTCCTTGCAGGGTGCGAAGAGGCTGCTATTGTTACGCTTTGGAGATACAATAATCCAACTGCGAGCAAAACGGACTGTGCCGTTCAAACGCATCTACTAGAAGACAAGGTCATCGAATGGTGGGACACCATTGATTTTGTCAAGGGTGCAATGGGAGATGGACACTTTTCTTTGATAAATCCAACTTTGGCAAATATCAAAGAATTGATTTTTGATGCGGCCAATCAGGCTTGCATGGAATAGGTTTTACGATAACAGTAAATAGAGTTTTTCATAAATATAAAGTTAAATGTCAGTCCCTCGCCGCTTGTGAAAGTAGCGAGGGATTTCTTTATCTGTGCATATGTCTCTTCTCTTGCCTAGGAACTTCGTCACTTTGCTCCTGGCTTTCGTTGGAGCTTTGCTTTTGGTCTGGGACAAGGTTTTCTTGGCTTTCAACAATGCCGTTACCGTCAATATCTACTTCTACTGGCGTGGAAGAACGGAGGTCAATGTCTTGGTTTCCTCCTTTTTTGAGAATGTCGATACGTTGCATGATGATCTGCGACGCAACATCTGCAGAAGATAATACTTGCTTGGTGTAGCTAGGGTCTTTTCTTAGACGCTCTTTCCACATGGATGTTTGCTGTGGCGTTGTTACATCAAAGTGGTTCTTTTGACCAAGGATGACACTGCCAACCAAGGAAACCAATTCTTCTCTGGATAGTGACTCGAAGCTGGTCTTTCTTGCCTCTGCCTTTCTGGTGCTTCTTGTCAGTCCCATTCCTAAGTCTCGATAGAAATCTTGCTCTTTCTCATAGTGTTGAACAGGTGCCACATGGATGGTGTCGTTCTTCGCACTGTAGGAGGCAAGGCTAGGCTTGCCATCGAAGGCAATAGCGGTCTGCCATGCTCCTTTGCGGAGTAGTTGGCCCAGTTCGTTACTTTGCTTGTAACGATTGGATGCGATGCTATCTACTTTTAACTCCTCGTAATCCTTCGGGTGCAAGATTGGATAGTTGGTTTGCTCGATGTTATATAACTCTGTTACACCTACTTCTTCTATGATAGGGAAGGAGGTGGCATCTGACTTCACCAGCAAGTTGTTTGCCTGGATATCTTCCTTGCTTATATAAATAGGTAAGGTATAGGCGTTCTTTTCTGCGTCCAAGGCCAGCATGAAAGAATCCATTCCATGGTATGCCTTCTTGCTCAGGTCGCATGGAATCTGCTTGTCGCTCTTTATCCATGGCATATCGCCATAGGTGAGTTGAAGGGATAGCTTATCAGCCATCATCTCTCCATAACGCTGATAGGCCGCTCTTTGCTCTACTTCAGGACGATGCCATCGACCATTGTCTTTTTCCTCCACGGAAACATAATATGGCTTGGTCTTGCCCTTTTGTTGAGCGACTTCTTCATAATTGAGAGGGTAGAGACCTTTGGTGTATTCATACAAGACTCTATCTGCTACTTCTTCTGCGGATGTATAGTGAATGTGCAAAAAGTCAGACATGACATTCCAGAACTTTGAAACGGCATTGTTCATTTGAGTGACGGCCTGGGTCTCTGCGGTCTTCTCGTCCATACTCTTGTTGCTAGCAACAATTTCCTTAAGCTTTGACTCCAAACGCTCTGCGCCTCTTCTTCCAGAATAGGTGGCAAGGACTTCCTCGGCAATGTCATCGGTGGCAATAAGCTCGGTGTGGAGGTCTCTTACTTCGTTCCAGAGGTTCGACTTTTTCATCATGCCTACGACATTCTTCCATTCTTTCCAGTTCCTGTCTTGCAGTGCTTCCGCCCACAAGTGGGTGTACTCATGTACTGGTGGCTCAAAGCCCTTTGCCTCAGGATAAAGGTAAATCTTTCCTTGATAGGTGAAGCCCAGTAGCTTGCCGTCAGGAGTGCGTAGTTCTTTATGCTGCCTTCCTCTAGGGGATATGTTTATCTCGTTGGCATTGGCCAAGTCGGTGTATTCTCCTCTGTCCAGGAGGTCGAAGATTCCTTTGCCAATGTTCAGAAGGCGTTGGCGGTCTGGATTGTCATAAACGTATTCCTTTACTTGGGAATGTTTGTTTGCCTTGAACTTTGTTTCGGGAGAATCTTCTACTTTTATAACGATAGAATATCCTTCGGCCGCTCTTCCTCCTTTTTTGATGATGCTGAGTGCGTTAGCTCGATGATCAGAAAGACGGACTGTTGTTTTTTCTCCTTTGTCGTTGGAAAAATTAATATATTCAGAAACTTGAACATCTTTACCGTGAGGGTGTAACCCTATGCCTTTATATAACTCTTTTGTAAAATTGCTGGCGTTAATGCCTATATTTGTATTAAAAGATGTTATAAAATGGGCTAAATTCCCAAGAAATAGATACTTAGATGGAAATTTTTTATTATCTTTGCCATCAGAAGGGGCAACGCTCTGTGCGCCATCAGGAGACGTTCCTGATGGGAGGTACCCACGACGGTGGGAGTCGGCTGAGTTTCCAAAATTGGATTTGAGAGATTGCTCCTTTCCTAGACGGTGCAGTTCTGCGATTCGCTTGTCGATTCGTGAGATTGCATCGTCTTTTTCTTTTTCCGTCAACCTCTGTGGCGCAACCTGTCTAGAACTCTCTTCCTTCACTTTCTTAGGGGCATAGTTTACATTGCCAAAGAAGGACTTAATGGCTTTTTGGTCAACTTCTCCGGCATTTATGTTCTTTACCTCTTTGAAGTCATTCTGTTTGGAAGCGGCTTCTACATCCTGTAGTGATTCCTTTGATGACTCTCTTTTTGCGGCTACAGGTGCAGGTTTGACAGGAGTCTGACCTCTTGCCTCGATATTCAGAATTCTGTCAAGTTTTTCTAGCTTGCTCACTTTATTTGTGTCGATGACACCATCATGGTCTTTGTAAGCTTCAACCATATTTTGTAGTTCTTGCTTGAAGTTCATGAATGATGATTGAAGGTCTGCTATGAGTTCAGCTTTGTCTTCTGCAGCTAGTGGCAAGGTTCCTTGGGCGTAGCTTGAATATTCCTCCTCGGCACTATAATATGTACCGTAAAGGCTATCTACTTTGGAACCATGTGGAAGAAGCTCCTTGTTTCCGGACAGAATGTCCTCTTCGTCCTCCATAGATTCCACATAGTCCTTCATCTTGGGGATGCTCAACTCCTTTCGAAGGCGAGATTGCTCATCCAAACCCTCGAAAAGCAAGGCTTGCATTAATTCAACGCTTTCTTTTCCATGCAACGGAATTTCCTTGTGGGTGTTGAGATTGAAAGCTATAACTCTGCCGTCGTTGGTAGCAGTAACGGCATTGACAGTTCCCTCTCTAGCTTCAAGCAAAGGTGTGTTGTTCTCCTTGGCAAAGATTTTGTCTTCACCAAGTTTGTTGCCCAGAACATTCACTAGCGAACGAGTTAAACCATTAACCTTCTCTTTATTTATTGCATGTGCAATGCTGTTGAGTAAACTCTTAGCTTTGTATGCGTTGTCCTCGTTGATGGTAATGCTACTTAAAGCGTTGCTGTGATTGGTGTAAACGCTAACTTTAATATCCTTTTCACTGGTGAGTGACCATGAAACTGGAATAACTTTTCCATCGAAGAAATCAACAGGGTGGGCTGTGCGTAATTCCATAGGAATACTGCCACCTATTGTTGGGGGATAGGTTTGGCGCAAAAGATTGTGCATTCCTTTGTAAAGCTCCTTGCCTTCTTCGAAGTTGGCAAGTTTCTCTTGAAATTCCTTTTGTCGCTCTTCTTCCATGATGGTATATTTTTCATTCAGCGACTTTTGAAAATCTGCGTAGTCAACTTCTTCTTCTTTTGAGGAAAGACTACCATCTTCCCATTTCTTCAGAACAAGACTTGGGGTATCAAAGATCAGTCTTCCTCTGTTATAGGAGTCAATCTTAATGATGCTTTTGTCATTATTGGACACAAAGTATTTGCCTACAAGGCTTTGTGCCTCGTTGTCTTGCACCATGTTCTCGTATCGTTCTGGAAGTTCATATCCTCGCTCCTTCAGAAGTAATAATCTTCCAATCTGTCTGTCTTTTGTGTCAGGTGTGAGCTTTCCGTCTATCCATGTAGCCATCAAGCCATTTTGCCATTTGACGGCAGCAAACTTTGTAGGGGATGATTTATCCTTTCCTTGTTCAAATGCCCATTTTCCAAGAGAAACAGCCCATTGGTCAATAAGGGAACCCTCTTTGTTTTGTGAAAGATACTCTAGCTCTTCTGGGCTGTAGAAATGGTTCTTTGGGAATGGCTTCGCTTTTGGGGTGGTATGTTCTTTTGCTCCACCGAATAGCTTCTGCCATCCGCTCAGAAAATTGCTGATGATGTTTTGCTTTTCTTCTTTTGCCATTATTGCTTGTTTTGTCTTAAACTAACAGGAGGTAGTACCATCTTTTATGATGACACTATCCCTGTTTGTGTTCTTGTTATTTCTTTGGGAATATCATGTGTAGGATGCAAATGGCTCCTACTGCCAAAACTCCAAATATATAAATAAAGTGGAGAAATCTATGACTGTGCTGTTTGCGCTGTTCCATTTGCATCTGCAGTTTTGTTCAAGTCCCAGGCTGCAATGCTCTTTACCTTGCATTCTATCTGAAGTTCACCCTTGAAAATGCCTAGTTGCAAGTCTCCATGGACTTCCACGTACTTCTCTGCTGCAAAGTAATCCTCATGGATAGGGGAGAAGTTTACAAAGCTTACCCATGTAAACTCTCTGTTCTCTCCCTCTTTGTCAGAGGAGAATGCTGCGAACGACTGAAAGTCCTTGCCTTTCTTGTCTTTCAGCTCCTTGATGCCTTTCTTACTTACCTTGCCTCGGAACTCCATGCTTCCCTCCAACCGGTCATTGGTAGTGGACTCGTTTACCTCGATGTTGGAGTCGGTGCGAAGGTTCAGGTAAATGTTACCGTCATGCTTTCTGATATACATTACTCCGCTTACCGTTACCTTTCTACCTGCAGAGTAGGGGGCTGCGGTATCTTTGTTGCCTGGGGCTGATACTGTTACCCACACTTCTTTTGCTGTTCCATCCTTGCCCAGCAAAGGAACTATCATGCCGAAGGAGATGAATTTCTCTCCATCCTTACTCTGCTTCTCTTCTGCGGAACTGCTGATGGTTCCACATGCTGTTACGTTACACTTAATCATATTTTTATTGTTTTATATGTTTATATAAGTATATAATTATTTCTTTATTTATGCGAGGCGTTGGCCTTGTTGCTGCTGTTGCTCTGGGGATTCCGCATCAAATTGCATGGATGCCGTTGCCTGTGCCTTTTCTACATCTTGGCGAGTCATCTTTACTAGATTACTATTTTCCTCGCCTGGCGATTGCTGTTTAAGCTGGCTTTCGGCTTCTTCCTCGGCTTGTATCTCCTCGCTGCTTCTCAACTGCATGGCTACTGTAAGGGCGGCAGAAAACAGACTTCCTATAAGTGAAGAGATTGGGTCTCTTCCAGAAAGGTCTTCTCCGTTGTTGCTCATTAGCAATGACAGCCATTTTGTGGGGTCGTTACTGTTGGTGATGGATGCCAGAAGTGCTTGTGTCGGGTCTGACGCTTGTTGCTGATAGGATGGGGTTTCGCCTCCTGCAAACTGCATTTGACTGCGGTAAGCGGCTAACGCATCGTTTCCATTCTTATCCAAAGCTGTCGCTTGATTACTTCTAACCTCCATTTCTGCAAGGTATAGCTTAGGGTCAAACTTCTCCCAATTCCCATTGGTATTGAGGTATTTTGTCTCAAAATGTAAGTGTGGCCCTGAAGAGCGGCCTGTGTTGCCTGAGACTCCTATTTGTTGACCTGCATTTACAGTTTCACCTTCTTTTACTCCTATTTGGGATAAGTGCATATAGGTTGTTTGTACCTTGCTGCCATCCTGACGGTCATATTCCACAACAATCATGTTCCCTGCTGCTCCATTGTTTGGTTTCACAGCGACAACCTTTCCATTGTCTTCGGTTGCATATACAGGATAGTTTTTCCCTTGCGTGGAGAGGTCTAGCCCTCCATGCTTATGCCCTGGTCTCTGTACTCCAAACTCGGAACTGAGCTTTACGACAGATAAATCAATAGGCAAAGCCCAATTGCCTTGCAAGGGTGTTAGGGTTATAACAGAGGTCGTCGACGATTGACCTCTGGCATATCCTGTTGCCAATCCTTGGCTTTGGGCTTGTTGAATGCCTATTTGATCATATTTTCCTAGCCCATACTTGTTAATCTCGGATATGAGCTTGGAAGCATAGTCTGGATCTGTGGCGTAGCCGCCAGCCTTGATGCCGTTTGCCCAAGAAACATAATCGGTGGGCGAATAGTTCTGGCAGTGGCTGTAGCGGGATTTCATCAAGACCTTGGAGTGGTCTTCGATGCTTTCCATCACATTGTTGTATCTGCGGAACTTCTCGTTTGGACGATCATCGCTGTAATAGTCGTAGGCTCCTTCCCAACTGCTGCCAACCTTTACACCGAAGAAGTTGTTGCTCCTTCTTGCAGGGGTAGATGTGCCAAAGCCGCTTTCCAAACCCATCTGTGCCAAGGTGATGGAGGCAGGAATGCCATATCTCTTCTGTTGCTCGATGGCTACCTGGGCATACTGGCTGTAAAACGCTTGCTTGTCTAATGCCATTTATGATAGTTTTATGAGGGCGCACCTTTAGATGCACCCTCGTGTATTACATATGTAGGCCTGTTCTGTGAGTTTCCGTAACAGTTTCCTGTACCTTGTTCTCAGGGGCAGGCTTTTCCTTAATCTCTACTTTCTCTGATTCGCTAACAGCCTGTTGAGATTGCTCTCCTCCCATGCCTCTTTTCAGCATAGGCTCGAAGATGACGGCGGCCAAAGCCCTCTTGTAGGCTCCCATATCTTCGGCAAGCCACATCTTTTGCCATTGTTGCTTGTTGATAGGAGCTTGTACACGCTGCCCATTGATGGTGGCAAAGATGAGCTTCTGCTTGGCATCCTGTGCGCTCGATGTTATGGAAGGACGCTCTATGAGCTTCATATCCACATCAACCTTCTTAGGGGTGATAAGGTCTAGCTTGGTGTCAGGATGCTTGGTGGCCATCTCGTAATATCTTTGTGCCAGGGCATCGTGGACTATTGCCTGTTTGTCCGTCTTGATTACGTTGTAGAACGTGTTCAAGTGCTCTTTGGCAGGATATACAGAGAAAGAAGGTTCGTTCTCCGGCTTGATGAAGAAGGCGTATCTGCCGTTGTCATCCTTGATGGCTTGGAAGTTTTTGATAACCACTCCCTTCTTCGGGGCGGCTTGTTTCTCTACATCAAGTGTATGATGGGGAACCAACTCATACTGCTTCAAGTTGTTGAGCGTGACTTCCTTCCCTTGGAAATAGGAGTTCGGCTTATTCAACCCAAGTGAACCACCGGCATTATAGAACCTCACATCGTCAATGCCTTCTTTCTTCAAGGCTATGGTGATTCTGTCCTTTCTCATGCCAGGAACCTCGTTGTTCACTTCCAAGGATGCCCCTGCAGGGAGGATGACATCTGCTTCTTTTCGCAAGATGTCTTTTACCACTACTATTTCCTTGGTCTCTATGTTTGGCAGCTTGGCCAAGTCTTGGGAGATGGAATATTTTGATGGTTTCTCCATCGTCTTTCCTTGAAGCTGTCCACGGATGGATTCATAGTCAACCTTTCGCTTTGCCACAAGGTTGTCGATGGTCTCTACAGCATTGTTCACATCTCTTTCTACTATTCCCAAGAGTTTTGGATTTTCCTTTATCTCTCGTTCCCAATAAGGAATAAGTTTCTCATTCTCCTTTGAGAGTATGGCAGGAAGTCCCTGGCGAGCCATCATAACTCCTGCTGCAAGTTCTCTCACCAGTTGCTCATGCTTGGCATCGTCCTCTGGGAGGAGGTTGTTTCTGCCCGAACGGTCAAGACGGTTCTCTGTACCTGTGGCTGCAACCACGGCTCTGTAGATGTCGTTTGCTTTGTAAAGGGCAGCCATCTTTTCATTTCCAACTTCGCCTTTCATGCCGCTTACGACAATCTTGTCTTCCTTGGAATCGTATTTGGCATCTTGCAAAACCATCACTCGCTCATATTGCATACCGCTTTGCTTGGCCACTTCCTTGGCAGTGGCGTATGCTTTGTTCAGTATTGCCTTTGCGTCGAAGCCTTGACTGACGGTCTTCTTTGATTCCAACTGGTCGCAGATGGCTACCCGTTCTCCTGCTCGGATGAGTTTTGGAAGGTAGGTGTCAAGTGCTTGATGTGGAAATCCTGCAAGATGGAAGTCTTTACTTCCATTCATCTTGGTCAAGGTGATTCCCAACACTTCCGAACCTCGCTTGGCATCCTGCTTGTACATCTCATAGAAATCGCCAATGCGGAACAATAGAAGTGCATCGGGATGCTTGCCCTTCAACTCTTTCCATTGTTTCATAATAGAAGAGTATTTCCCTTTTTGCTCTTTCTCGTTTTGTGAAAGCTGCGCTCCCTTGGTCTTCAGAAGTTCCACGTAAGCGTCATGGTTGTTGGCGTTCATGGTGGTTTGCTCCACATTGTAGATGTTCTGCACAACTCGTGTGGCATGTTTGGTATAGAAAGACTTCTCGTCATCAGGAAGTTTGTCAAACTGCTTGCTGGTGATGACTTCGTCCTTATCCATGGCGTTCTGATACCCCCAACTAGTCCAATGGAACTCCATGCCTTTCTCGTTCTGCTTCACAGGCATGTGGTTCTCCTTGGCAGGATTATAATAAGTATAGACATTCGTCTTATACTTGTTGGCATCCGAATTGAGGTTCATCATGATGTTGTTGTAGGCCGTGATAGGTGTGTGGGTGTTGATGAACTCTGCATTACCTTTCTGGGATTTGTTCATCCAAATTCCCTCATTCTGCTTGGCAGCAGATAATGCTCCAACGAGAAGGGCTGCATGGGTAAGGGCTTTGGCTGTCGCCTCGCTGACCTCTTTTGATTCCTCTTTTTTCTCTTGTTGCTCTTTCTTCTCTTCTGCTGCGGCTTGATTTGCCTTGTCCTTTTCCTGCTTGTCTTTCTCGGCTTCTTGCTTATGGTGTTCCTTGTGAACCTCTTCTTTCACAATGGATGAAGCCTTTTTCTCTGCTTCTTCCATAGGAACACCTGTGGATGCTATCTGTTTGGCCTTACCTACGACATCTGTCTGGATATAGCTGTCTTCACGAGGAGTTTTCTTTTCCTCGCTCGCCTTTTTTGCTTGATATTCAGTTGACAACTCTTTGTATATGGCAGACATGTTTTCTGCCTTGCTGAGAGCAAAGTCGTAATCGTGGACATAAGTTTCTATGAAAGAACCATCATTTAACTTTTCTCCTACTATGACTTTGTTGTCGCTAGCGTCATAGTGGTAATCTAGAACCTTCCCATTCGGCATGGTGAATTGAGGTGTCAAGTCTTCTCGAAAGCTCTTGGCTACAGCCTTTGCCTCTGGGGATGGAATCTCTACTAAAGGCTTTACGCCTTTTTCCAAGCCCATCTGCTGGTCTATGAACTTCACTGCATAGCTCGGTGTATCTGGCATACCGTAACGCTCGATGGCCTCTCGGATGTCATTCTCACTGTACTTTCTCAACAAGTTGTAGGTTCCACCTACTGAATTGTTATATACAACAGCATAGTTCTCATCATCAATGAGAACATCATCACCATAGTCTGGTGTCATGCTGGTCTCTACATGCTCCAAGTCCATGCTGTCACCTTGATCATATTCTTTCGCCAGGGCAAGGATGCCTTCATAGTTCTCGGCATCCTTTAGTTTGTCAAACTCGGCGGTCTCGGATTCCATCTGAAAGTAGTTGTAGGACGAGAAATATTTCTTCTCATCCTTTGGGTCAAGCTGTATGGTCTGACCTTGCTCCTGGTAGTCATTTCGAGAAAGAACCTTGTTCATATTTTCTTTTTCCATGAGAAATTCTTTTCCAAATTTTTCCTCGATGTTGTTATGGTAGGAGGTTACCACCTCCTCGGCTTGTTTGATTCGATGAACAATTTGGCGTTTTGCGTCATTGTCCACAACATCGGGATATAATGCGTTGATGTTTGAATACGCTGCCTCTATGTTGTAGAGGCTTCTGCCTTCCTTGTGGCTATAGCGGAGGTTAGGCAAGAGGTCTGCTCCTGCTTCTATGATTTCCTTGTTGGATGCCTGATTTATCCAAGCTCCTACATTGGGATTCCCCTTGTAATAGTCTCGTAGCTCGGGAAGAGTCTTCACAGACAAAACTGTATGCTCACTGTTGGGAGTGGAAGTTATAGTTTCCATCAATGAAGTGAAGTAGTCCTTTCCTTGTGAAAGGCTTTCAGTCTTTGTCTCTTTTTCCTGGAATTGCTTCATGTTTGAAAGCTCTTCCCACACATAGCCTAAGTTCTGGTTTGTGCCCTGGCTGTGGTCATAATTGGTACTGTGAATTTTTTCCTCGCCCTCTGATGTTGTATATGCAACTTCAAGAGTATCTTTCTCTTTGTTGTAGTCAACGGTGAGAATGTCGCCAGAGGGCATTGTAATCTTGTTGTTGACGGAAGGCCATACCTTGGCTAAGACCTCTTTCTTAGCATCTTCCTCCTTCAGGTCTTGAAGTTGTTGCTCATTCTTGTTTTTTTCTTCCACACCATCAAGAGAACCATCCAACAGGGCCTTTTCTCCTAATTTTCGGCGTTGCTCGTCGATGTGTTCTAAAACCATCTTGGATGATTTGTTCACATCTGACATCACCGACTTCAAGAACTTCGGGTCTTTCTTCAACGAACCTATCCAATTTTGGAGATAAGCTATGTTGTTCTCTCGTATTCTGCTATCAAAACCCATGGCATTGCCTATGAGGGCTGATGTAAGCTCCGCAACAAGTTCTTCCTTGGCGTATTGGTCTGAGCCAAATTGGTCTATCTTTACGATGCCATCACGACCAAGACGTGACTCGTGACCTGTGGAGTGAGCCATCTCATGAATGGTGGTGCCGTAAAACTCCATTCCGTCCTTGAAAACATCCTCTGGGGTATTGCTGATATTGAACTGCTTTTTGGAAGGAACTACTATCTGGTCTCTTTTGGGACTATAGAAAGCGGATTCATTGAACTTCTCATATTCTATAGGACACACCCAAGACTGTTCTTTCAGGAGGTTGTCGAAGGCTTCATTCTTGTACATTCCTACCTCGTCTTTGATAGGCTCTGACTTGAAACGCTTCAAGATGGTGTCGTATTTCTCTTTGTTGACCTCTTCCAGGTTGGTTTGGTCTATGTTCCATTCGTTATATACCTTCAGATAAGGGCGAACGGTGCATTCGGCTTGCTCCTCCTTTGTCATGTTACGATAGTCGCTTTCTGACAGTTTCTTGCCGTCCTTGTCCTTGATTCGCAAGTCCCACTTGAAGATAGGAATACTGTGCTCGCCTTTCTTGATCATGCCTCCTGCATCCCTTATCTGTTTGATGGTAAGGTAAACTGGCATTCTGTAATGCTCCATCGTGGTGTGGATTTGGCACAGGAAAGCATTGCTGCCTGTATAAGGGCGACCCACGAGATTCTGAGGCAAGCCGAACTGGGCTGTGCGCCCATCCGTCCAACCTTTCTTCCATTTGCTTTCCTTCATTTGCTCCATTCTTGCGATGAGCATGTCGGAAAACTTCTGAAGGGCGTTGTCTATTCGGTCAACTTTCCCTTCCTGCTGCTCCGAGGCTTGTTGAGATGATTCTTTTTTTGCCATTGTATTTTTTTATTTATTGGGTTGTTTTTTATTTCCAATGGCAAAGTAACTGATTAAATACAAGATAGGTGGTATAAAAACGATATACCTTTTTATTTAACATATTCTTTTTCTATAGATATTTATGTAAACGATTATAAATGAGGCTGCTCGCCCCCTTTAACCCCTCGGTGTTAATGCAAGGGTATAGATTATTGAGGTAGATGTAAAACTAAAGCGATACTCCGACTTGGAAATACCGCTCTAACTTAATGACAAACTAAAACCTCCCGATTCTCTCGAACCAGGAGGTATTTCTAAAATTAATATAACTGGCACTTAACACCTATTTAATACCCATTGATTGGGTTGTTGTTTCTTCTTGGCTCATATGCTGCTCATAATTCTGCGATGCCAATGCCTTGTTCTCATCATACTTGCGAAGGACAGCATTCGCCAATGTGTTGATAGGGATGGCTCCCTTGTTGTAAGCGTCTGCAGCATCTCTTGATATGTTGATGACGCTAGGCACGCCGTCGATAGTGGCTATCATACTGCTTCCCTTCATCGCTGGATTCACTATTCTTGAATTCAAAGGCTCGTCAGGATAAACCTTGTAGGTCTTTGCTACATTGTTACTTTTTGCTAAACCATCGCTGATGGCTGCATGACCTGCTTTATTCAAGATGTTTGCACCGCCAAATCCTATGAGCAGCAGCTTCAGGAGAGGACTCTTTACGAACATTCCTCCCACTATGGCAGCCAATGGCATCAGGTTGTCCTGAAGCTTTAGGTTTGGAGTCTTTCCTGTGAACATTCCTATAATCATATCAGGAAGCATGGCCATTACATAGCCTAGATTCTTGCCGATGTCCCCAAATCCATTAAGGCCTAAGCTCTCAAAGGCATTGCCCCAACCATCTATATTTGGCTTTTGCACAGTATTCTGTGTTGTACCGTTTGCTTCTGTTCCCATTACGCCGTTTTGCGCATAAGGCCCCGAAGCGTAAGGGGATGCCGTTGGGGTTGCCTGGGGAGAGGAAGTTGGATGCTTACGAATTGATGACTTGCCAGGATTGTTTATCTGGTCATTGAGCGTAGACATTTTTTTGTCCCATGTCCCCTTTTGGGCATGAGCTGCATTCTTGGAGGATCGTTGCTCTACGGCAACTGCTGCCCTTGCATAGTCGTAGGCTCGTTGACTCACTTCCTTCAAGGTCATCTTCTTGCCTCCAAACATCCTTACTTGTTTTTGCTCTCTCGACATTTCCATGGCACAGGCGTAGAAAGAGGATGCCAACGCCCTGTTTTGCTTGCTGCTGTTGCTCAACATCCAAGCAGGAACTTTGCTGTTTCCGTTGAATGGCACACTCTGTTTGGAGAGATTGCTCTTGATGGTGGAGAGAAGCTTTTGAGAATTACCCTTGTGTTCCGCCAATAGGGCGTTGCTTTCTTTCTTTATGGTTAAAGATGTGCTTGGGGGTGGTAACTTTATCTTTTTGGTAAGCCCACTGTTGATGTTCATCATCAATTCCGTTCCATTCTTTTTGTATCTCTTTGCTCCGGCCTGTATTTTTGCAGAAGCATTCTCATCACCAAAGATGGTACGGTTATCCTTCTTCTCTTCATCCTCAGTTCCCCATAGCTTGCCATAAATATGGAGACCTCCTTGGCAAATCTTGTCGGTTATCCACCAACCTGCAGCTTTTTGACTTACCTTTACCACACCCTTGGCTACGGAAGAAGTTGCTTTCCCTACACCTCCTGGGGTGAGTGCTGCATCTATTCCGTAACCAGCAATCGTTCCTGCAGTTTTTGAAACAACGGATGGATTGTAATATTTTTCCGCTTGTTCATCAACCTTTTGCCCAATGGCTCCTTTCTTTAGGCTACCAAAGTTGCCCATGCCAAGAATGCTCTCCGAAAAGGCTTTCTTGGCTATGTATGTTGCGGTGTTGGCAGGAACTTGTTCCCTAGCTAATTGTTCCACCATCAATTTTTGAAGGCGATTGGCGCAGTAGTTGTTGGCGTAGTTTTCCAACGCCTTGGAGTCTCTACCGCCATTTTTCGCAACAAGGCTTGCATAGAAAGATGTAACGAAAACGCTGTAGTCTTTCACTATCTTGGGGTCTTTGAACCAACGTTCAGAAGTCCTTGCAGCCAATTCGTCGAGCGACTTCTTGGTAAGTTGCTCTGCATCGTTCAACTTGGTAAACGAATTTGAAGCGGCACCAAAGTTAGGCAGTCTCTGAAGAGATTCATTAAGTTTTATGGCAGCGTTCTTCTGCTCTTGAAGGATTTTCTTTCGCTCCTGAAGAAGAGTGGCTGCCATATACTTGCTATAGTATTGCTGAAGACAATAGTCTATTTGGGATAAATCCTGTAAATTATTACCTTTTGCCATATTGTTTGTTGTTTACATTCCAAGAAGTTGACTGCGCGCCTGACTGATGGCTTTATGATATACCGTCATTTGCTTAGGGTAGAAACGTGACAGCCATTCATCCATGGACATCTCGTCATTGAAGAACTTCATGGCGAGTTGTCTGGTTATCTCGATGGCATTCTCGCCTTTTTCTCTTCCGTTAAACCAAGCTTTTGTCCAACAACGGATTCCTTGGTTGTCATAGTAAACGGAGGCGGTGCGTTCAACATCGTAACTTTGTATGTCTATCTCAAGGTCTTTCAAAGGATCGGCGGTCAATCCGTCTTCTGAAGCTTGTGAAAGAAGTTTTTTTTTTCATTTTCGTCCCATGTCTCAGGATATATGTTGTGGTTCAGTGCCAGATAGCTGAGAAAATCATGGATAAGGATATCCTGAATTTTCTCGGCTAGGGGAACACTTCTTTCTGATAATCCGAGAGGGTTGGCTACGGATGGTATGCTCTCAAAGAAATAATTCTTGGAGGCTGCCTGGGCAAAGATGTTGCGTAGGGATGCTTCTGCCCTTGGAGGAGGATTGTAAGCCCTGTTCCTTAAGTCGTTCATGTAGCTTGGAAGCCATCTGAGCATGAGCATCAAGATGGAAACATAGTCCTTGTCGAAACTGTTTTTTATGTTTTTTGTTCCCAAGGATTCTTCAGTAGGCTGTTTTTGGATTCCCATGGCGGCGAGTTGCTGGATGTTAGCCCATATCATGGAAAGAAAAACCATCGGGTCAATGTCTTGTCCATTGAATCGTATGCCGACATGAAGGAAATCGCCACTTTTGGCAATTTTATCACCTGCGGAAACGCTTTCACCATATCCTGTATATGCTTCTGCTAGATGCCCATAAGTAACTTCGTACTTCCCATATTTGGCTACGATGTAATTGTCATGAAGCGCATCGTTTCCTGCGCCAACAATCATACCAGAGGCTACTGCGTACAAATCTCTGTTCTTAATGGCGAAGTCAACACCTAGATGGTTAAATTCCTCGCCTGTCATGGGGTGACGCTGTTTGCCATATCCTAGTGTGGTTGGAAGCTCTTCTTTCTCCTCCAAGGCGAATGGCATCATGTAACCACTTTCGGATTCGAGGAGCATATCTTTAAAATTTTCTTTCATCTTATCTGTGATTTTTAATAGGAGATTGCTCTCCTGTATCTAATTATAGTCTTCTCATGCGAACAACAGTGTTCTCTTCTTCAACAGGCATCTCTGCAGTCTGAAGAGGTATTTGCTCGGTAACGTTCGCACGTGATTGCTGTTGTTGCTGATTTTGGTGTTGAGAAGCTGCCTGTTTTCCGTTTATGTTGTGTAAGGTCATTCCTCCCAGCAATAAACTGGCGGCTTTTCCCATCCAACCAAATCTACCGAACATCATATAGGCAGAAAGCAACAAACTGGCAATGTTCATCTTGCTCACGTTTCCACCGGTCACTTGGCTTACCGCATTGTTCATGCCGTTCATCAGGGCATTCATTGAACCACCGCCTTGTTGATTGGTCATCTGCATCTGTGCCATGGATGGATAGGATTGCGCTGTTGGATCGTAATAGCCACCGTTGCCATTGGAAACCATACCGTTGCCTGAAAAGAAATTTCCAGCAAACTGCTTTCCGTCTTGGTACAGGCCGATTGCTTCATTGCCTATTCCTGCCACACCGTTTTTAAGATTATGGTAGAGTTCCTGCCCCTCGTCGATGGTGGCTCCTCCTGCTCTTTTGACTGAATCATAGGAACCTTCGCCAAAAAGAACGTTGACTGCTTTCTCCGAGATTGACTTTTCGTTTCCGTAAGCATCCTTTTGTTCGCCGAATGCTAATCTTGATGCTGTGTCAACAAGTCCTTTTTCCTTGGAGTCATCCCCCAGTAACTTTTCTTTCGCAAAAGTTAATGCGCCTTTGTTGTAACCGAAATAGGGGAGGGACACAGCACCTGCTACAAGGGAGGTCTTAGGATGCTTGGCGACGAACTCTGCTGTTCCTTTTACTGCGTGCGCTCCTGTTTTTACCGCACTCTTCACATAAGGGGCTGCTACCTTTGCTCCTGTAAGAATATGTGGGGCAGCGGTCTTGGCTCCTTTTAAGGCTGTTTCCAACAATGTTTTCCAATTTGCCATAATTTTGTGTTTGAAGATTAATATTCTGGATAATTCATCTCAATGATGGCTCTGACCTTATGGCTCTCTGCCTTTGGTGTTGGCATGATGCCACCATTCACTGCGCTGCATAGCCAGGCTTGTGTGCCTGGGTTCTCCTGTACTTCCGTAGAAGTCCAATACCAACAGTCTGCATCCAAGCTGATAGGTTGTCCTCCGCATCTCTTTATGATGGGATTGATGATCTTGGCTGCACTTTGCAGCAATCGTTGTTCTGCCACGCTTGGGATGTGGTCGCTTTGCCCATACTCGTGGAAGCTCATCATCCTCATGGCTATCGGAGAGCCATGGCCAGTTTCATTGTCATAGCTTTGATACATGGCAACGGTATTGGAGAAGCCGTCGAACTTGGTGATGTCACCGCTCGTTCCGTTCTCCATTCCTATGGAGTCACAGAACATGCCGCTTGTTTCCTCCAGGTTTACCGCCAACACAGGATGATCTTTCGTCTTTTCGGCAAAGACTACTCCCACGGCTTTGCGCTTGCTTTGGTTGAAATAGGTTGCCGTGTCCATGCAGGTATGGTCATCGCAAAGGACATATCCTATATGCAAGTCCGGGTCGTATGGCTCATGATTGTCGCAGGAGGTCATGAAGGATGCCATTATAAGCATCCCCATGACAAAAGTTGTTATCTTTGTTTTCATTTTACACCTTAATTATATTATAGGGGAACTTTCACGCCAAAGGATGCTCCTGTTCTGAACGTGTCCTTTCCTCTGATTACTACATCTTCCTTCACCTGGAAGAACAGGCTCCAACCGTTGTAGAGGTTATAGGTATGCTCGTAGCCTACATGTCCTGCGGTTATCACTTTGTCCAGGTCGCTGCCACAGCTAACACCTATTCTTACACTTCCGTGGTGGTTTCTGCCTCTTGTAACACATGGCTTGTAGGCTGCACCCACAGTCCATGTGTTATAGTTGTGCCAGAAGGAGTCGCTTGTGACATGTCCTGCCTCCTCGTCTTTCTTGTATTTCAAGTAGGCTGTGGCGAAATATTCCCAGGCGTTGTGATACTCGGTTTCGTGCTCGTAGGCGAGGGTGGCCTCTACTCCTTGCGGATAGCTGCCGCCAACGCCTACCATGATATGGTTGCCGTGACTCTGGGCGAATGCGCTTGCTGTCAGTAGTATGGCGAATATCGTTGAAAGTATTCTTCTCATATCTGTCTTTTTATTGTTCACGTAAAAGAAGGGTGTCGAAGGCATCGGCAGCCAATACATCCTCATAATCGAGGTTCATAGAGATTGTTCTTCCGGAAATCTGCTTTTCGCTGAGTTCGATGGATAGTACCTTGTCGTTTGGAAAAGTCATCTTCTTCAGGACAATGATGTTTCTGTAGCCTTTCTTGAATCTTACGGAACGATCCAATACCAGGGCTGGCTTCAGCTCGATGGTCTGCACATTGGTGGCTTTCTGCTGCTTCTTGTCCTGCAGCTTTACCCTAAGCTCGTCGATATCAAACGGAAGGTTGGTCTTATTGTCCACGGAGAAGTCTATGAAGAAGTATTCTCCTACCACATAGATGTTGTTCAAGCGCATGGTCATTTTGTTCTGGGTGGTGAACGTGCTTCTGTATCGGGCAGGGGAGTTCCACACCTTCATGGCGTAACTCACCATGTCCACCGTTGACATGCTAACGTCCGGGTTATGGAAGGCATTGCGCTCCACTAGCTCCACTTCCTTGTCAGTCACTGCCTCTTCCAGCTTGCTTGTGTATATCAAGGCATATTGCACTCGATAGCGTTCTGTGATGATGGTGACAACTCCCATCACCTCGCCGTCTTTGTGGTTGCCTGTCTTAGGCTTCAAGCGGATTACATTCTCCAATGGCTTGTCGCCAGCGATGCTGTCTGTGGATATATCTACCAAGCGAATAGGCTCTGATGCCGTGATGATGGATGAAACATTCTCGTTGATAGTGAGCTGCTCCATGTCGTTATATCCTTTCTGAGCGAATGCTCCAAGTGTGGCTCCTAAGCACACCGCAAGGAGTGATAGGAACTTCTTTCTTATTTCTTTCATTTCTATCTGATTAATAATTGTTTCTATTTCTGTTGCTTCTTTCCTTCTGACTGCCGTCAACAAGGTAAACTCGTGTGCCGTACTTCAGGCGGACACGGTTCTTCTTGGCTGCTGTTCCCAAGGCGTTCATCACTCGTTGTGAGGCATTTTGCGCTGCTTGGGTCGCCCATCCCTTGATGCCGCTGCTGCTGGTCGTGGTGTTGTCCATGATGTTGCCGCCTTGCATGGCACTGCTTGCGACTTCCTTGGTGGTTTCCCTGAAACTGCTCAGAGGTACATACAGGCCTTGCATGCCGTCCGTGTCATAGATGGATAGGCTTACCTTGATGATGTCATCGTCATAGAAGATGCTTTCTACCTTTCCTTGGACTCTTTGCTTGCCGAAGCCACTCATGGTGGCATATAGGTAGGTGCCTTTCTTGATGGTCTCGTCGCCTATCTCTATGTCATCCAACAGGCGGAGACGGACCCTGCTGCCGTCAACGGCCTTTACGTTCTCGTCGATGATGGCCATGATGAGCTTGTCTTTTTCCTTGTCCTTGCCTACGGTGTTGAAGTAGTCGGAGACTTCCTTGGTCTTCTTTGTCACCTTTTCTGGTTGCTCTCCATCTTGCTGTACGCCTCCTTGGTACTGATGGTTGCCGTTAGCGGTATTTGGAGCGTTGTAAGAATTGTCGGTGTCATTGTTCATGGCTCCAGGAATACCGCTGTTCGTGGTGTTTCCTGTTGTGGTTGAAGAGGAAAGGGAAGAGGACGAGTTTTCTTCATTGTCTGCCAGATAGTTGTCGCCACCTCCCAGGTTGCGGTTCATTTCTTCCCAGTTGCGTTGGCGACGGCGACGTTGCGCCTTGGCTATCTCGGAGCTGCTTATAGGGTCAACGAAGTCATCATTGTTGGATTGTCTGCGATTTTGTCTCACCCTCTCTTGCATTTCTTGGAGCTTGCGCTTCTCCTCGGCTTGCTGTTGCTTGACCTTCTTGGCTTCCTCTTCGTTATACTTTGACTCGTAATCCTGTTTCTTGTTTACGGAGTCGTTGTCGTTCTCTACGTTTTGGACTCCCGAAAGGTCGGAAATCTTTCCGTATTCCCTTTGGGTGTTGTCCATTTTGTCGCCTAGGACGCTGTCGGTGTAGGCTTCCGGTAACTCGCTCGACAAATAGTCGGTGGTCTTCAGCTTGCTGTTGCCTGGCCCTGATGTTTCGACGTTGAATGTGTCTATCAAGAAGTAGCCTGTGAACAACAGCGGTATGTATATGATGGCTGGTATCATATACTTGGGCTGCTTGAAGTTGATTTTCTTTATATCCATCTTTATTGTGCTTTGTGTGAATTACGTTGCTCCTGAAGGGCTTTCTCTACTCGCTCCACTGCCGTGTGGCGTTTTTGCTCCTTGCTCGCATTGTAATATCTTATCATGTTGAAGACATTCCAGGCGAACAGGGAGATTACCAAGCCGAACACGATGCCCAGAAAGGCCTTTCTGTGGTCGTTTGCCCATTCTTGGATTTTCAAAAACAGAATGTTGAGCTTGGTCTTCTCAGCGAACTTTTGCCCTGCTCTCACCTCTCGCTCGTATTGCTCTCGATACTGGGGATCGTTCTTGTCGGGCATCTTCTCGCCCATGAGTACTTTCTTTATGTCCATTGTTGCTTGATTTAATAGTCTGACTTCTTGGTTTCCTCCAAGTCTTGGTTCTTCAGTGTTCGCCAGTTGGTGATGAGGATTCCGTGAGGGTTGTTCTCTGTTCTCGGCACTCTTCTGAGCTTGCCGGCGGTTACCAGCTGACGCATCAGGATGCTTGTCCTTCGCTCGATGCGCTGTCTGCCGTAGTAGGTGAAGGTGAGGGAATCGGTGTTAAGCTTGATGCTGTCACAATAGATACTGCAGATGGTGCTCGTACCTATTATATTATTATAGAAGCCTTTTTCCTTCAGGGCATTGTACTGGGCTAGTCCTGTCTCGTCCACCAGATACATGGCTTTCTTCATGGTGTATTGGATATACTTGTCATCAGGTGCCAACGTGAAGAAGAACTGATGGAACATCTCGATGTCGCTCTTGGCTTCCACATCGAAGGTTTCTTCTTGGGTGGTCTGCTTTACCAAAATAGGAACGGTTCCGTCCAATACGTAAACTTTCTTGTGGGCTTCGTCCACCATGCCCTTGGCGATGATGATGCTGCCTAGGCTCACAATGACGCAGCCTACCAGAAATAGGCTGCTCACTATCATTACGAGCTTGATTTTATTCTCTACATTCTTTAATACTGCCATATTGTTGTTTTTTTATCTATTCTTTATATTTTCATCGCTGAAGCCGCACTTGCCTTCACTGAGGATGCTACTCCCTCGCCGAAGTTTCGGGTGGAGAATGCGGTGTCGCCCTCTGGTATCATCCACGCTGCCAAGTCTGGAACTAGGTTCAAGCACTTCAAGGCTACTACGGATGCTGCCAATAGGTAGCCGCAGGTCATGAAGGCGTTCTGGATGTAGGCAGCCATGGCTCCCTCGCCTTGGGTGATAGCAGTAAGGTTCTCTACTTGAACACTTAGTACGATGTCGAAAAGTAACAATACATAGAAACCCACAAAGTATAACATCGCTCCGTAGAAGTGTACCGTGAGATACCTCGTTATCCACTTAGCCCAGGCTCCTTCCCATTTTGGTAGGACGCTGAATGCCCATTGAATCGGTCCGAATATCGTGAGCATTCCTAACAGTATTTGCTGACAGAAAATCGTGCTCCACCAACCAATTCGGTAGATGACCAAGGCAAAGAACATGACAACTTTGTCCAGACCTATCATTAAACCTGCAAAGGTGGACTTTTGTGCAGCTTTCGAAACTTGTTTTTGCCCTTCGGTTGTAGCTTTGGTTCCTGTAGCGTCAGCACTAGCGGAAGCAGCAGCTTCCGTTTTCGTTCCATTTGCTGCCACATCAATATCTGCCTGCAAACTACCAGCAATAGAATCTCGTGCTTGGATAAGAGGCATAAGTTCATTGTATTTATCACTTACTTGTGTAGCTTCGGCTTCATATAAGTCATGTGTGTAGCTGCCTATGCAATTAGGAATGTAAGCCAAAGCGTCAAGGATGCAAGCGTTGCTGGCACCTTTGAATCCACTCATACTTGGTGGGTACCAAAAGCACATCACGATGGCAATGCCTAACACCTTCATTATCTTGAAGACATCTATAGGCTCATTCTTCACCATCATCTTGTAGGCCATGCCTCCAGCCACGATGATAGAGAACAATGCTCCCAAAGCCATGCTCATCTGCAAAATCCACCAAAAAGGACCTTGCGAACCGATAAAATCGCTGTTGCATAAAAACTCGTTTGTTTGAAAAACGACATTGTCTATGTCTTCCTCAAACAAATCAACACCTATGGTTTGCGAGAGGTCGCTAACCATGTCTTTTATTCCATCCATCGTACCACTACCGGATGAAGCATCTAAGAATAATGTACTAAATGCCATTTTTATATCAATTTTAAAATTTTCGCACAAAAGTAGTGGAAAATTACAAAAAAGGCTATCTAAACACGATATACCTTTTTATTTAACATATTCTTTTTCTAAGGATTATCGTGTAAATGATTATAAATGAGGCTGCTC
>JAJXAL010000184.1:0-3840 GCA_021628325.1 Segatella copri
AAAAATATAAATAATTAATAATCATTTTTTGTGTCCACTTTGGGGAGCTGCTACACTGGCCTGATAGCATAACAGAAAGTCCCTCATAAAAGTGTATATGTAGCCCCAAAAGTCCCTCATAAAAGTGTGTTAATCTTTCAAAACGTCCCTCATAAAAATGTGATATATTTTGCTATTTCATTAATTTTCAGTATTTTTGCAGTCAAAAACGCAATATATGGAAAGATTTATCATGCAAGACCTCATTGCTTGGAAAAACAGAGAGGATAGAAAACCCCTTATTCTGTTGGGAGCAAGACAAGTTGGCAAAACTTATATCTTGAAGGAATTTGGGCAACGTGAGTTTGAAAATGTGGCCTACATTAACTGTGACAACAATGCCATGGCTAAGGATTTGTTTGCTTCAGACTATAATATAGATCGCATCCTTCTCACCATCGGAGCTATTACTGGTGTTAATATAGAAGCCGGCAAGACCCTCATCATTATGGATGAAATACAGGAGTTGCATCGTGGACTTGCCTCGTTGAAGTATTTCTGTGAAAATGCACGGGAGTATCATGTGGCAGTAGCCGGTTCCCTTCTCGGCTTGTCTCTTCATCAGGGAGAATCCTATCCTGTGGGAAAGGTTAACACCCTGGAAATGTATCCGATGACATTCGAGGAGTTTCTGTGGGCACGTGGTTTCAAGCAGCGTATGGATCTGCTGCAGCATGGAATGTGGGATGTGGTAAAATCGCTCAGAACACTCTATATTCAGCATCTTCGTGAATATTACCTTGTTGGCGGTATGCCCGAAGCCGTAAATAAGTTCATAGAAACCAATGATGCAAATGCCGTAAGGGAAGTACAGGAGGAAATTATTCGGGCCTACGAAAAAGACATTTCCAAGCATGCACCAAAAGAGCAGGTAGTAAGAATCAACCAGGTATGGAACTCCATCCCTTCCCAACTAGCCAAAGAGAATAAAAAGTTCATCTATGGTGTTGTAAAACAAGGTGCCAGAGCCAAGGATTATGAGTTGGCAATCCAATGGCTCATAGATGCAGGACTGGTATATAAAATCAGTAGGGTGAAGACTTTGGGGCTTCCTCTAAAGATTCATGAGGATATCAGTGCCTTCAAATTGTATCTCTTGGATTGTGGACTGCTGGGGGCTATGAGTAAAACTCCGCCAGCCTTGCTTCTGCTTCCTAGTAATGACAATACTGGGAAAGGTGATTTTACGGAAAACTTCATTTGCTGTCAGCTGGAATCGCTGCGCCAGATTCCTATATATTATTATAGTAAGGAAAACAGCCAGCTGGAACTAGACTTTGTCATTCAGGTAGGAATGCAGGTAATACCGGTAGAAGTGAAGGCAGAGGAGAATCTTCAGTCAAAGTCTTTGAAAGCGACTATAGCCAAATATCCCGGCATGAAAGGCTTGCGCTTTTCCATGAGCGACTATCGGGAGCAGGACGGCATCACAAATGTACCACTCTACGGGGCAAGAGGATATTTGGAAGCATTCATCTAAAAACAAATACCGGTTGCCTATCTGACACCTATCCAAACAGGCTCTCACAGTTTCAATACATGAAAGCATGTCAGGAGAAATAAAGGAGCAAACAGACCTCGAAGGAGGAGAATACAATTTTTCAAACCATCGCCATGCTCTGGCTGATTCTGGAAATCTCTATAACCAAGGCAATGGAGATATTAAAAATCAATTAATATGGCACTAGACATAAAAACACGGGAAAATGAAGAAGTCGAGAAATTCGTTAAGAGTAGCCTTCCAGGAAGAGAAGTATACTGCAACTACCTGAGTGATTCTTCCACTATGCATCTTTGCAACAGATGTATCCAGGAACAGATAGATAACAAGTCACTGCAAAGTATCAAGTTGCTGAAGATGTTTAGAATGGCTGAGGATGACCATACTAAATGGAATGAAGGCCTGGCAGAAGAACACCTTGATGACATGTGTAAAATTCTCAATGATTCTTTCCATCAAAGAGAGTGATAGTATTCAACTACCCACAAGCGAAAGACTTGTGGGTAGTTCCATTCCATCTCCAAGGTACGCTTCATGGAATCAGGAAATACTGCCAATATCACAACTAAAAAATTAATTAGTAATAAAGTTCTTACTAAGAAGATTATTACTATCTTTACATTCAATAATAACGAAAAAAAAACCGATTATGATAGAAAAACCATTTGAATTCGGTAGAACAGTGGATGGAGATACCGTATCTTTCAACGACCCATTCTTCAAACTGTGGATCAGAAGAAACATTGCGCAGCTTTGATGGAATTGGGACCGCCTTATTACAGCTTGCTGATTAGAGGCGCCTTGTATAGCTTGATGATTGGGAATGCATGGGACGGATTGCTGGTTGAGACCACCATTTTTGTATTAACCAATACTGAACCATAACATACTTTTTTCACTTTATCTACTCCGATAATTACTAACTTCTTTGGTTTCTGCTTTCTTCCATCCTTGAAAACCAAGCCTTCTTCTATTGAAATAACTGTTCGTACCAACGAACCTATTTCTAATTTATCTTCGGTAACCTTACGAAGATTATCAAGATAGGATTTCTGCAACTCCCTTAAATCCATGATAATGCTTTTTGAACTGATTGGCGGTCACGAATTACACATAGCATGTCTTTGCTTGCTCCTGCCGCAGCTGCCATATCATATATGGTTATCTTGGAGTCCTCACCTGTCTTGTCAGCCTGACGTTTTGCACGTTTCCAAGCTCTGTCTTCATGTGACTTATCGGATAGGTCAAAGGATTCTACATCCTTGCACTTTTCAATCCATTTATCCAACATCTTCACATCAGCTACAGACAGTTCATCCATATCGTATTCCGCATTCTTGGAAGCTAGAACAAGTTGATGACCATCCTGAGAGATGGCTATATTCAATGAATCTGCAAAATCCTTCAATTCTGGCGAAGAAAGGTCAGCCTTGCCTTCAATACCACGCAACACCTTATAGGTTAAAGCAGGTACAGGACCATGCTTTCTTGCAACAAAGGTATCGTACATGATTGGCAATCCATACTCTTTCAACTGATCTTGCTGCGCAAAATACATTACCTTAAAGAGATGAATATAATCAACTCCTTCTGGGAATGCTTTCAGTATATAAAGCACTACTGCCTTTATTTTCAAAATCTGTTCTATTGTCTTCATTATAGTATCTCCTTTTTGACTGCAAATATAAGAGTTTTCTGTGAAACTATCAAATTTTTGGAGGAGTTTTTGATTCTTGTTCTAATGTCCCACAGATCTCACGGATTTTTTTCGTTGCAGCAACGATTCGTATATCACCAAGACAGCGTCTCTACTATATTACTAGTAGTTACACCTATCAGTTTTGAAAAAAGTTATATTTGGTTCCTCATTGCTGTATCGCTCTGGACTTATCGTTTTTTTAATCACCATGTTTTTTTAAGAAATCGTCTAAGCATCTGTCTATCATACGTTTAATTATATTTTTGTCCGCTTTTCTAATATAAAATAGAGCCATTTTGTCCGCTGTGGCAGCGGCTATCGTTATTACATAGAGTATGGCGACTGCTTCGAGGAAGGAAGTACCCGAAGTTGGATGCTCAATGCCTTCTCTCTCAATGCTATGGTCAGCAACAGCCGCAAGCTCAAGGAACGAGTCCTTTTGAAAGATATGCCTTCTGGCAGAAACTTTCAGGAAGACATCATCAAGGCCATGAGTAACAACCATGCCATCGTTATCTCCTACTACAGCTATAATACCGAGAAGTATTTTCTGGCTTTTTTGATATTTGGATGAGATTTGGGAAGACAGATTCTGCCTACC
>JAJXAL010000185.1:0-3793 GCA_021628325.1 Segatella copri
TATCCCATCTCAAAATCTCCTGGATATTTCCCGTATCGCTCTTGGCTCCATCGTTTACGAATACCTCGTTGGCGTCGAGATGAATGCCACGTGGCAGGAAATCGTTCTTGATGATAGCCTCACGAAGGAAATCGTAGCCTCGCTCCGGACCGTAGCCTCTGAAAGAAGCCTGCTCAGCCATCTCATCCACTGCCTTGTGCATCGCCTTGATGACGGCAGGGCAGAGAGGTTGGGTTACGTCACCGATGCCCAGACTGATTACACGCTGCTTTGGATGTGCAATCTTGTAGGCGTTCACCTTCTTTGCGATGTCGGCAAACAAGTAGTTGTTGGCCAACTTCAGGAAATGTTCATTAACTAATGCCATATTTTGTTTCTCCTTTTATTTACGGTCATTATCGACCATTTGTTATTTAAGTTTGCGTCTATTTTATTTTAATGTTTAATGTTAAATGTTAACTTTGTGGGTGCAGCTAAATTCAACATTCCACATTCAACACTCCAGAGATTTTGTTGGTGCAGTTAAATTTAACATTTAACATTTAACATTCAACATTCAACATTACAACCGGATTTCTCCTTCAAAGGCGAAGGCTGCAGGTCCCGTCATGTAAACATGATCATCAGCCTCGCTATATTCTATTTCCAGCGTTCCGCCATCCATCACGATACTGCTTTTTCTGCCAGTACGCTTGGTAAGGGCTGCGGCTACGGCTGTGGCACAGGCTCCTGTTCCGCAAGCCATTGTGATGCCGCTTCCCCTTTCCCAAACTCGTGTCCTTATGGCGTCTGTGTCAGTTACTTGTGCAAATTCTATGTTGCATCTCTGGGGAAATGCCTTGTCTCTTTCCAGGATTTTACCATAGTGGGCGATGTCGATGGTGTCGATGTCATCCACGAAGGTAACGAAATGCGGATTACCCATGCAAACATAGGTGCCTTCAAATTTTCTGCCGTCAGCTTCGAGCACCGAAGGACCTATGAATTGCTCGGGATTTTCAAGCTTGGGTTTCAGCATGTCTACTGTTACCGATTCCACAACTTCTTTATTATCCTGAAGATGAAGTTTCAATATCTTGATACCCGAAAGTGTTTCCAGTCGGATGGTGTCCTTTCGGGTCAATCCTTTTTCGTAAAGATACTTACCGATGCATCGGCTTGCATTGCCGCACATCATCGCTTCTGAACCATCGGCGTTGAAGATACGCATCGAATAATCTGCTCTTCTGCTGTCGTGCGGCTTTCCGATGAGAACCAGTCCGTCGCTTCCTATGCCCGTGTGATAAGCACTCCAGGCAATGGCCGCCTTCTCTGGGTCAGGGATGTCGTATTGTTGGGTATCTACATATATATAATCGTTACCCGCTCCCTGCATCTTTGTAAAATGAACTGTTTCTTTCATCTGCGTTGTTCTTTATGTTTGAATACTCTTCTTTTATCTCTCATGTCTCGTCTCTTTTGAGATTTGACTTTTTGCTAGTCTTTCGAATGTTTCGATGACTATTTGTTTGATTTCGGTTGCAAAGGTACGACGATTTGCTGAGATATGCAAGAAAATAAATACAGAAATCTTGATTATTTTTCGCTATCTTACAATTTGTATCATAAAATTGCTTTCTGCCTTACAAATTGTAAGGAGAATATGATAAGCCTCGATAAATTTAAAATGTTTGATAAAAAGTAAAAACGAAATGCTTTTATTTTCTTTAAAATACTGACAGAATGTGTTAATTTTGCAGCCGAAAACGAACATAATGTAAAAGAATGGCTTGATTTGGATAACAACCAATGAAAGTCCGTTTTCAGAAAGAGACAATCAATAGAAGTATTAACACATTATTAATTATTAAAGGATTATGAAGAAGATTGAGGCAATTATCCGCAAGTCTAGATTCGAGGATGTCAAGAAGGCGCTTTTAGCAGCAGACATCGAGTGGTTCTCTTATTATAATGTAAGAGGAGAGGGAAAAATGCGCCAGGCTCGCATTTACCGTGGTGTGATGTACGATACCAGCAGCATCGAGCGTGTGCTTCTGAATATTGTGGTTCGTGATAAGAACGTGGAACCTACCATCGCCGCCATCCAGGGCGCTGCCCAGACCGGTGAAGTAGGAGACGGCAGAATCTTCGTGATTCCTGTACTCGATACGGTAAGAATCAGAACCGGCGAACGAGGCGACATTGCATTGTATAATGCTGAGCAAGAAAAATAGAGATTTTGTTTTCAAGAATTAGAGAATTTAAGAATTTCGTTTCTTTTTGTTCTCTAATTCAAAACGATAGTTTTAATTCTGAATTCTAAAGGATTAGCTTTGCTCGAAAGCAATGAAAATTCTATAATTCTTAAATTCTTGATAAAAAATATGAGCAGTTTATTATTGACAACACTCGATACGGGTAACACAGCGTGGATGATCATGGCAACCATCTTGGTGCTCTTGATGTCAATCCCGGGTATAGCACTTTTTTATGGTGGTTTGGTGCGCCAGAAGAATATCCTCAGCATCCTGATGCAGACGGTATTCATCGTGGCAGTAGTCAGTCTGATATGGGTAGCCTTCGGATATTCCTGGGCTTTCTCTACAGAATATGCCGATTCGGGCAATCCTCTGGCTTGCGTCATCGGCGGTTTCGATAAGTGTTTTCTTCACGGCATCGGCTTGGATGCCATCATGCCTACAGGCATTCCGGAACTCACCTTTGCTATGTTCCAGTGCATGTTCGCCCTGATTACTCCAGCCTTGATTCTCGGTGCTTTTGCCGAGCGTGTGAAGTTCAGCGGTTATGTACTTTTCACCATCCTTTGGGTTATCATCGCTTATCTTCCAATGGCCCACTGGGTATGGGGTGGCGGTTTCCTGCAGGAGATGGGAGCCATCGACTTTGCGGGTGGTACCGTGGTACATATCAATGCCGGTGTAGCCGCTCTGGTCATGGCACTCTGTGTAGGCAAGCGTGATGATTACCGTGCAGGTCATCCTATCACTCCTCACAACATCACCTTCGTGTTCATGGGTATGTCATTTCTCTGGTTGGGATGGTTCGGATTCAATGCCGGTAGCGGTTTGGCTGCTGATGGCCTGGCTGCCAATGCCTTCCTCGTAACCCATATCGCAACAGCTGCAGCAGCCACCACCTGGATGCTCATCGACTGGATTGTCAACAAGAAACCAACCACAGTAGGTGCTTGTACCGGTGCTGTAGCCGGATTGGTAGCCATTACTCCGGCAGCAGGTAGTACGGATATCTTAGGTGCCTTCTGCATCGGAATCATTTCCACCATTGTCTGCTTCTTCATGGTAGCGGTAGTGAAGGAGAAGTTCAAGTATGATGATGCCCTCGATGCCTTCGGTGTTCATGGTATGGGTGGTATTCTGGGTTCTATCCTCACTGGTGTCTTCGCCACAAGATATGTAACAGGAGCCGATGGTGTACAGGGTGCCCTTTATGGTGACTGGCATCAGCTTTGGGTTCAGGTTGTAGCCACTGTGGTAAGCATCATCTACAGCGTAGTAGTTACCTACATTATCTTCAAGGTAGTAGATAAGAGTGTAGGTGTACGTGTTGACAAGCGAGTAGAGGAGGAAGGTCTCGACATCTACGAGCATGGTGAGAGTGCTTATAGCAACTAATTGCGAAATTCGATTATCAGCATAAAATTTAGGTCAATGGTGTTTCATTTTGAGGAATGAAACACCATTTTTTTACGATAAATCCTCAACTTGCACAATGAAAATGCCTCAACTTGCACAATGAAAATGCCTCAACTTGCACAATGAAAATGCCTCAACTT
>JAJXAL010000046.1:0-31776 GCA_021628325.1 Segatella copri
GGTTAAATCAGGATAGTTATTAGCATGATGAATGTTGCTAATATTGCTACTTTACCAGCTAGTAAAATATCTACTTCTGTTACCGCTAAAATAGGCTTATTATCTATAAAATTCACTAGCATTCTAACTAGTAAATGAAGTATTATCATTACGTTAAATATAAATAAGATGTATATCATTTTATTCTTTTCCAGATTCCGTTAACTTTCTAAAAATGTGCTGCTAAATCTTTAGATACCTCTATAATTAATCTAGGTATAAACTATCTATTTGAACTGTTGTTATTTGGTAGATACTTATTATATGGCTTTATATCACCCTGCTTAATCATTCTAGCTAGTTTCACCACATTATATATAAATATATCATCCCCAAAGATATTAATGAACATGGCTATATCTTTATTGTCTGCTAGTAAAGCCTTAATCTTATGTACTTCTATGATGTGTGTAGAGTATTTGATAGCACTAGCATCCCTATTCTTTATTTCACCAGCAGCCTAGATATTCCTTCCATCTTTACTAGTACATTTGATGTGTAAATCAATATCACAAAATTCATTATCTGTATAATCTATCTACCAGCCTATCTAATCTGCTAATGTCTGAAATATGTTTCTACCTTTTCTTTCTGATTCTTGTGCGTTTGGATTGTAAATCATAATGTTTTATTTTTAAAGTTTGTTACTGTTGTATCTAATTAATGGTATCATCTGAGTGCTATAAGTGGTACTGATTGAGTGCTATGACTATTACTTATAGCTATTTATCTGAATCATTAACTAAAGAAGCTGTAGCTGATTCTTCTTAATCTCATATATCATAGCTTCTAAGTTATCCAGTTTAGTGTATAGTTCTTTGTTTTCCATATTGTATGTAGTTTTAATAGTTTATAGTGTTATCTGATTATCTTATTTAAAGATGCACTTTGTTCTGTATATCTCATAGCCTTTAGTTACTTTACCTTCTATTCTTTTAGATGTGGCTTTGCAGTCAAAGTAGCCTTCAATATCTGTAGCTTTGGCTTTTCTGATTATACCCAGTGTTTCATAGGCTTTAGCTATATTTGCCTTTAATTCAGCACTACTAATAAAGCCAATGTGAATGTAATCATTCAGGATTTTAGCTATCTTATATTCATTACTATTATCTTTGTTCTGGTTTAACAATGCTGTTTCTATAGCTTTCTTCACATATTTAAGGCTTCTTACTTTGTCTTCACCCAGCTTACTATAAGCATCCACTATTAAAGGCTGAATGGCTGCTAGGTGGTTCTTAGCTTCTTCATCCATGCAATAAGGATTCTTAGCTACTTCTGCATACTTTAAAAAGGCTTCTTTGAAAGACATCTTTTTACCAGCACTTTTCAATGTGCCTTCCAGTTTCTCATACATAGGATCAGTAGTTAATATTCCATTTTCATTATAGTGTTTCACAATAGAGATTCCATTTTTATAAATGCTTTGTTCTAACTTTATTGTGTATAAATCTAGCTTTACTATCATTTCATCTAAGTAATATTTGCCATCTTTATCTTTCTTCACATATTCCTGATTAAATAGTCTATCTGAATTTGTTGGGTTATCATTAACTATCTCAATAATCTTATTATCTCTTTCTACCTCTTTATTTGTTCTTTCTACAATTTCTTCATAGCTGGTATCTAAATCTAGGTTTCTTCTTCCAGTAGTATTAAATATGTGAACTAAGAAGGTTCTGAAAGGATTTGTTTCAGTTCTGATTCTACCTGCTATCTGATAAATATCTGTAGATATATCTAATAGTGTATTAGTGTTAGCACTGTTACTAACCACATAACAGATTCCAGTTTCACTAAAGTAATCAGCACCTTCAAATGATTTTGATGTGATGAATGTGAATGGTTTGTTTTCACTTTTGCTATTACTTATGCTATACCCTGCTAATGTGGTTCTATTCTTATCAGTATCAGCACATACTATCTTTACTTCATCATTAGTTAATTCACAATATTGTAAGATGCTAGCTATATCAGTAACACTATTAATAAAGAAGAAGGCTTCATAGCTTTTATTACCATTCATAGAAACAAATCCATCTTTCTTATATGCGTTAATGATGTTAGCTGCTTTCAGGTATGGCTTATTTGTTCTTTCTAGAATCACCTTTAAGTTATCTGTTTCCTTCCATTCAGCTCTTATTTCTTCAATGCCTTCAAGTGCTTTAGGGGTAAATTCTGGAGAAATAGGAGTAGCAGACATAAAGCAGTAAGACTTATATTTATTATAGCTGCTGAGAACACCACCAATAGCCTTATATCTGTAGCTATATGCCTTTAGAAGTATGTGATATTCATCTACCAATAGCTAATAATCACTAGGATTCAGGTAGCTTTCAAGTGCAGCCAGCTTATCATAGGTACACATTATTTTCTTTGTTCCTGATGTTGCTAGATACTCTTTAAGCTGTTTCTTTGCAGAATAGCTAAAGATGCCAAACAATCCAAATACAGACTGTTTTCTACCATCTATAGGGCTGGTTAATACAGAAGCACCAGCTTCATTCAATCCAGTTTTATTAACTATCAATTCAGTAGTAGGTACTGCTATCACATAATTGATATTATTAAAAAGGGCTACTGTAGTACCACCACATCCAGTAATAACTTTGTTAAAAATGCAGTTCTTTGGTAAATCATACATATTAAGTTTACCATTAGTTGAGTTAATTGTTAAATGTTTCATTTTTCTTCATGGCTAAAATTGTTACAAGCTGTTTATCTAATATATCTTTAAAATCATCTTATTTTGTCGGAAATCCCGATAGTGTAACTTTTTTTGAGTTGTCCTATAGGTATTTTTTCAAATTTTTGGTTACATCAAAAACCAAAGAAAAGGGCTATATTTCAAGCCCTATTTCCCTGCTAGTAACAAATCCTCTAAAAATTAATCATTTACGACAAAAATCCATGACAGTGTTTTTCCTCTTGCTTTCTGGACAATTATATATATAATTTTTGGCTACTCAAAATAAAAAATAAACTTTTTTAAAATTCAGTCGGGATTAGCCCTTTTGGGGGATCTCTTTATCCTGCATGATGCTGGTAATGTAGGTTAGCCATGTGAAGTACCGTTTTTGTGAATGTCGGCATGGCACTGTTTACAGACAGCCAGCAGATTATCATAGTTATAAGCTACCTCTATTCTCTTATCCCCGAAATAGTTGAGAAATGAATCTTTATGGTGTACGTCGATAGCAGCTTTTACTATACCCTTTGAAAGACATACTTCACAAAGTGGATGCTGCATTAAATAGGATAATCTAAGCATTTTCCATTTTTTACTTTGATAGATTTCCTATCTTTCTTTTCTTTTTACTTGCTTTATTTTGTTCTTTGCGCTTTTTCTCAGATATGGCATATTTCTTAATGGATTCTATTAGGTTATTAGGTTTTATCTATTGTATGGGTGCTTC
Organism: Segatella copri; assembly: GCA_021628325.1. GTDB lineage: Bacteria > Bacteroidota > Bacteroidia > Bacteroidales > Bacteroidaceae > Prevotella > Prevotella copri_R. Next base: position 3,453 of record JAJXAL010000046.1, read on the forward strand.
TTTCTTTTCTTCTTTTGGCATTATATCATCTGTATAATATTCCACCTTTGTTTCTGCATAGTTATAACATTTATCATCCCTTTGGTATTCACCTTTTAGCTAGTTGAAGGCTTTGATAAACTAATCTATGAAATCCTATTCTGGATTATACTTTCTGGTAAGCATTAAATAGGCATCATTAAAAGTAGCTTCATCATCATCTACTTTAACTAGTCTGCTATGCAAGTATCTATAATGTTTGGTGATAGCTTCATTAACCATATAGTTATATTCAGATTTTTCCAGATTATTCTGTTTCCTTCTATATTTGCTCCAGTTGTAAATCATTATAACTACTGATTAAATTATCTATTGCGTATCTAACTAATGTGCTTCTTTTTATGCCTAACTTTTCACTGATTAAATCCAGTTGTGTTTCCTGATAAGGTGTGATTCTTACTGATACTCTAGTTTCTTTCTTTGTTATTTTCATGGTTTGGTTAATTATTAAGTTATACCTAATTATATACATAAAATTTTGAATCCAAAAATATTGTGAGACATTTTTTATTTGTGTGACAAAGTACTGGATATTAGTAGAAAAAAGAAAAACTAGATAATTATACAGACTAAAATTTAAGTAGAATGAACAATAATTTTAAAATACCTACAGACATTGAGAAAGAAGCAAAGGATTATATGAAAGATGTGATTCTTATGCTGGAAGATAATTCACTGATGAAGGATGTAGATAACGCTGCTTTAACTATGCTTGCAAGAAATTACAGTATGTTTATCAAAGCTAGCAAACAACTAGAAAAAGATGGTTTAACAGTAGTTTCTGATAGGGGAAACATAGCACCACACCCAGCTATTAAGATAGCTAAAGATGCTTAGATTCAGGCTATGAAGGTGATGGAAAAGTTTGGTTTAACAGCAAAGGATAGAACTAAGATAGCCAAATTAAATAGTGGGGATAAGGAACTATCACCCCTGGAGTAGTTTGTTAAGAACAGTAAGGAGGTTAGATAATGACAAAGCTAAAGAAAACTGCTATATTAGATGATGATGGTAATATTATAGGCTATGAAGCCAAAGCCAAAAACATCTAGATAAGAGTTTGCAAAAAGAAAGATGCAGACCCTATTATTATTGCTAATCACTACAGCCACAAAGTAACTAGAAACAGCTTTCTATCTTTCTTAGTTTACTATGAAGGCAAAGTATCAGGTGCTTTACAAATTGGCTATGGTACTAATCCTAGAAAGAAGGGAAACTATAATCCTGATGAAGTTAGGGAGTTTGATAGAATGTGGCTAAGTGATGATATGCCTAAATTCAGTGAAACTATAACTATATCCCTGCTGCATCATTATTTAAAGAAGGTGCATCCAGAGATTAAGCATTTAATTAGTTATGCTGATAATAGTAGCGATGTAGGAAATGAAGGCACTATTTATAAAGCTGCTAACTATAGGCAAATAGATAAGATTAAGTCTGATTTCTACATATTGGAAACTGGTGAAAGAGTGCATCCCATAACTATGTGGCATAGGCATGGAACAAGAAAATGGGCATTCTTATAGGAGCATTATCCCAATATAAAGAAAGCTGATGGTTATTAGATTAAATATGTATATGATTTATGAAGCCATACTATAAATATGTGGATGATGTACTTAGTGGCAATGTTATTACTGGTGCTAATATCCAGTTAGCCTGCTAGAGATTCTAGGAGGATTTAAATAGGGATGATTTAGAGTTTAGGGAATCAGTAGTAGATAGGGCTATTAGCTTTATAAGTACAATGAAACACTTTAAGGGAAAAGCATCTGGTTAGAACTTCATACTAGAACCATGGTAGCAGTTTGTAGTAGCTAATATTGTCGGATTCTACTGGAAGGGAACAAATGATAGAAGATATTCCAGTAGTTATATTGAAGTTTCTAGAAAGAATGGAAAGACAGCCCTAGCTGCTGCTTTGTGCCTATATTTCCTGATAGCTGATGGTGAAGATGGTGCTGAGGTAGATTTAGCTGCAAACTCTAGAGAATAGGCTAAGATAGCCTTTGAATTTTGTTATGAGTTTGCCAAATAGTTAGACCCTAGCGGCAAATATCTTACTTCACATTTGAAGGGAATTAAGTTTAATGTTAATGCTTCTTAGTTAAAAGTATTTGCTGCTGATGCTTCTAAACTTGATGGTTTTAATGCCAGCTTTGGCTTAATTGATGAATATCACGCTGCTAAGAATAGTAAGGTTAGGGATGTAATTAAGTCTTCTATGGGTATGCGACAGAATCCACATTTATGCACTATAACTACTGCTGGTTTTGATAAAACACTACCATGCTATTAGCTAAGAAGTACTGCTATTGAGATTCTTCATAAACTGAAAGAAGATGATAGTATGTTTATTGCTATCTATTCTATGGATGATAATGATGATTGGACAGAAGAAGATAACTGGGTGAAATGTACCCCTAATATGGATGTAACTGTAACTAAGAAGTATATTAAGGAATAGGTAAAATCAGCACTTAATAATCCATCTGAAGAAGTTGGTGTTAAGACTAAAACCCTTAATCTATGGTGTGATTCTTCTGAAGTCTGGTTATCTGATAGCAATATAGTGAACAGTACTAAGAATGTAAATCTAGCTAGTTTCTAGGATGAACTATGTTATATAGGTGTGGATTTATCAGCTACCAGTGATTTAACTGCTGTTAGTTACTTAGTAGTTAAAGATGGAGTCTATTACTTTAAGAACTACTATTATTTACCTGAATCATGCTTAGTAAACAATAGTAATAGGGAGAAATATAGACTATGGAGAAATCAGCATCAATTAAATATAACTAGTGGTAATGTTACAGACTATGATTATATAACTAAGGATATGCTTAAATGGATTGATACTGTTAGCATCCAGAAGGTAGGCTATGATAAGTGGAATGCTACTTAGTGGGCTATCTAGGCTACAGAAGAAGGTTTGCCACTGGAAGAATATAGCTAGAGCATAGGTAACTTTAACTAGCCTACTAAAGAGTTAGAAAGATTGATTTTATCAGGTAAGGTAGTTATAGATAACAATGAAATAACTAGATGGTGTTTCTCTAATGTGCATATTAAAGAAGATCATAATGAGAATGTCAAACCAATTAAGACATAGAAGCAGATGAAAATAGATGGTGTGATAGCAATGATAACAGCTTTAGGATGTTACTTGCAAAACCCAAATAACGGAAAAGAAATATTTATAATATGAAATGGAAATTTTGGCAAAAGGAAAAACCAGAGCAAAGGGCTTTGTTTGGTGATTTCTTATCTTATAACAGTGCTAGTAGCTATGCTAATAATAAGGCTATGCTGTTATCTGCTGTTTATAGATGTGTTGAAGTTATATCTGATTCAATAGCTTAGTTACCGCTAGAACCTTATAGGGTAGATTAGCTAGGATATAAGATGAAATACACTGAGCACCCTACTTACAATCTTTTAAACCGTGAACCGAATCAGAATATGAGTAAGTTCACCTTTATGAAAACTATGGTGATAAGTATGCTTCTTACTGGTAATGCTTATGCTTATATAGATAGGGATGAGAGAGGAAACGCTAAGGCTCTTTATTATATACCTACAGAACTGGTTACAATACTAAAGCCACAAACTATCAGGGATACTATTAGCTATAATATTACTGGAATGAAGAATGTTGTAGAAGATTGCAATATGATTCATATCCTGAATTTTACCAGTGATGGCTATGAAGGTATATCTACTTTAGCCTATGCTAGAAAAACATTAGGTTTAGCCATGGATGCAGAAGAAAACGCTGAGGGATTCTTTAAGGGTGGTGCTAACTGTGCTGGTATTCTTAAAAGTTCTTCACCTCTAACTTCTAAATAGAAGGAAACACTTAAATCAAGCTGGAACAGTGCTTTTAGTGGTAATACTGGTACACCTAACGGTGTGGCTGTGCTGGATGCAGATTTGGATTTTCAAGCTGTAACGGTAAATCCATCTGACGCATAGCTATTGGAAACTAGATAGTTTAATGTGATTGATATTTGTAGATTCTTTGGTGTATCACCAGTAAAGGCTTTTGATTTATCAAAGAGTAGCTACAATACTATAGAATAGATGTAGATAGCCTTCTTAACAGATACTTTGCAGCCTTTACTAGAAAAGTTTGAAGGTGAATTTGTCAGAAAGCTATATAAGCCTAGTGAAAGAGATAGCATAGATGTTAGATTTTCTACAGCACCTTTGTTAAGAGTAGATAAGCAATCTTTAGCTAACTACTATAACACATTATTCTAGATTGGTGCTATAACAACTAACGAGATAAGAAAAGAACTAGATTTACCTGCTTTACCAGATGGAGACAATTCATTTGTATAGGTTAATATACAGACATTGAAGAAAGCTACTTCTGATAATCCAGACAATACTAATACAATCAAAGAAAAGCTAAATGAAGGAAATTAGAAACTTGGGTGATGTTTCCAGTTTAGAGGGAAGAACAGTAGAAGGATATGCTATTGTATTTGATAGCCTATCTAATGATTTAGGTGGATTCCATGAGATAATAAGTAGAAGTGCTTTAGATGGCATCATAGAAAAATCTGATGTGCTTTGCTTGCTTAATCACAATGAAGATAAGGGTGTATTAGCTAGGAGTAACAAAGGTGTAGGTAGCTTAACTTTATCTATTGATGATAGAGGTTTGAAATACAGCTTTGAAGCACCAAATACAGCTTTGGGTGACGAACTGCTGGAAGGACTTAGAAGAGGAGATATTTCTACTAGTTCTTTTGCTTTTACTGTAAAAAGTGATTCATGGTAGAAAAGGGATGATGGAAGTTATCTTAGAACCATAAATAGCATTAATGAGCTATTTGATGTATCACCAGTATATAAGGCTGCTTATTCTTCTACTACAGTAAACACAAGAGGGCTAGATGAATTGAAACAGAAAGAACAGAAGGAAATAGATGAATATTATAAGGAACTTGAAGCAAAACTAAAATGAACTCAATAGAATTAATAGATAAGAAGGAACAACTGTAGTTAAAAGCACAAAATATTATCAATCAGGGTAAGCATGAATCCAGAAAGCTAACTACAGATGAAGAAAGAGAATACAATGATTTGTGTAAACAGATAGCAGATACAGAGAATGAAATTAGATAGTTAAATCAGAAATTGAATAAAAAAGAAACAATGAAGAAAGAAACTTTTTCACTTTTAAAGGCTGTTAGAGCTATTGCTAATAACCAACAGTTAGACGAAAGAAGCCAATAGGTAGTAAATGCTGGTATCGCTGAAATGCGTAAATCAGGACAAAGTTATAGTGGCTAGATTATCCTTCCAGTAGAAGAAAGAGCAGATGTGCAGGCAACTGTAGCAGACCATGGCTAGGAGATTGTAGCAGAAGATAAGTTGAATATCTTAGCACCACTTAGAGATAAATTAGTACTTAGTGCTGCTGGTGCTAACTTTATGACTGGTTTAGTAGGTAACGTTTCAATTCCTACTTATGATGGTTCTACAGTAGGTTGGGCTGGTGAAGTTGATGCTGCTGCTGATGGTGCTGGTACTTTTGGAGAAGTAGAACTTAGTCCAAAGAGATTAACAGCTTATGTAGATATTTCTAAGCAGTTCCTTATTCAGGATTCTGTTTCAGCAGAAGCTTTACTTAGAAAAGATATTGTAGATGCAATTAGTAACAAACTTGAAGCAACTATCTTAGGTGCTGAGGCTGGTAGTACTACAAAGCCAGCAGGTTTGTTTAATGCAGTTGTAGCTGATGAAGCAGATATTACTTATAAGGATATTGTAGCCATGGAACAGAAATTAGAGGAAGCTAATGTTAGTGGTAATGTTACTTTTATTGCATCCCCTTATGCTAAGGCTACTTTGAAAACTACTGCTATTGGTGGTACTAAATCAGATGTTAGAATGTTGATGGATAGCGGTGAAGTTGATGGCTATCCAGTATTAGTTACTAACGGTATGGCTAAGAAAGGACTTATTTTAGGTAACTTTAATGATTTGGTAATCGGACAATGGGGAGGAATTGATTTAACCGTAGATCCTTATACACAAGCAGCTAACGGTAAAATCAGACTGGTAGTAAATGCTTATTTTGATGCTAAGCCACAAAGAGCAGCATCTTTTGTAAAGAAGGTATTGAAGTAATTTTAGTCTGTATAAAAGCTATGTACGTAACACTTGAAGAAGCAAAGAAGCATCTGAATATAGATGATTCATTTAAGGATGATGATAGCTATATAAACAGTCTGATATTAGTGGCGGAAGATGCTATAGAAAAGAATACCGACATAGCTTTGAATGAACAAATGGAAGGTGGTAAATTGCCACCTTCTGTTATTCATTCCATTCTTCTATTAGTTGGAAATCTATATGCAAATAGGGAAGCTACTACTTATTCAAGTATATCAGATGTACACTATTCTTTCAAATACCTAGTAAACCTTAACCGTAATTTTTAGGTAAGATGAATGCTGGTAGATTAAAAGAGGTAATAACCATATAGAAGCCAACAATATCATAGAATGAATATGGGGCTAATGGTACTCAGTGGACAGACTATATAACAACACGCTCAGATGTGTAGTTTGAATCAGGTAATAGAGACACTGAGAATGGTGAGATAGTTTTTAACTATACTAAGATATTCACTATTAGGTATTATCATAACATAGATGAAAAAGATAGGATATAGTGGAAGGGAAAGCTATATAGAATCCTATCAGTAGAACCAGATAGAAATAAGCAAAGCATCATCATTAGAACAGAATTAATTAATGATTGATATTGATGATAGCTAGGTTTAGGCTTTGTTTAGCAGACTAACTAGCAGGGAATAGGATAAGGCTTTTAAATAGACACTAAGAAAGGCTGGAAACATATTAGTTAAGGCTACTAGGAACTAGCTGAAAAGAGTGGTTAGGAACTCTAATAAGAGGTCTGTTAAATATGGAAAATCCCTATAGTCTGGTGTTAAGTGCAAACTAGTTAAAGAGAATGGGGCTAATGTCGCTAAGGTGCATATCATGGGTGATTTCCGTTTGAAGTTTTTTGAGAAAGGAACTGCTTTAAGACGTACCAGAGGACATAGAATAACCGGCTATATTGACATCCGGCATCTTAGAAGAACTGGTAGGGGTGGAAACAGAGGAAGAATAAGAAGTGCATATTTCTTTGATAAAGCTAAAAGAACTTCTGAAACTTCTATATTTGAAAGCATGAATTAGATGTTAAAGGAATCAATATTAAGAGCGGCTAATAACAGATGATGGATAGTTTAAATATAGGAAAAGCAATATATACTATACTACAGACTAGTATAGATATAGATAAGAAGATTTATCCCCTGATAGCAGATGAAGGTACTACATTCCCATTCATTATTTATAAGAGAACTGGATTAACTCCTGAAAGCACTAAGGATAACACTAATGAAAATGTTTCTGTAGAAATAAATATAGCTTCTTCTAACTATTCAGAGAGTATAGATTTAGCTATTAAGGTTAGAAAAGCTTTGGAGCATAAAAAGGGTACTTATTCAGATATAGCTATAGAGGATATTGTTATAGATGATGCAACAGAAGATTATATAGAAGATACGTTTATATAGACATTGACTTTTAAAATAGAACTACAATGAGCAAAATAAAAGGTGGTGATATGATGCTGTTTTTAAACAGCAAATCAATAGCCTATGCAACTTCACACACATTAACTATTAGTGGTGATACTCAGGACACTTCTAACAAAGATGAAGGTGGTGGTGATTGGGCTAGCAATGAGATTAGCAAATTAAGCTGGACAGCACAAAGTGAAAATATGTATTCAATAGATGGTAAAGGAAGTAACTTTGATGATTTGTTTGATATAATGGTAGCAAAAACACCAGTATCAGCAACCTTTAGCAAAAAGAAAGAAACAGATACAGATGTGCCTGAAACTGGCTGGACAGCTAGTAAACCAGACTATGAAGGTAAGGTAATTATTACCTCTTTAGAACTTAATGCGCCAAATGGAGAATATGCGACATATACAGTACAGTTTACTGGTGTTGGTGCTTTAAAGAAAGTAGAAGTTTAAATATTATAACCATATAGCCTTTGTGCCTTTAGCTATGAGGGCATGAGGGCTATTTTTATTTTATACAGACTATGAAGACAATTACAATCAATAATACAGAATATGAAATTAGATATACAATAAGAGCTTTATTTATCTTTGAACAGATAAAAGGTGAAGCATTCCAGATTAGAACAACACTTGATAACTATCTGTTTTTATATAGCATGATATTAGCTAGTAATAAAGACAAACCATTATCATGGGATGATTTTCTGGATGCTATAGATAATGACCCTTCTATAATTGCTTAGTTAAATACTATCACATCTGAGACTTTGGGCAAAGATAACCTTTTCACTTAGCCAGAAGATAGTGATGAAAAAAAAAGTTGAGTATCTCAGAAATTTATGCAATCTTAGTTATCTAGCTTCATTATAATCCAAAGTATGTTTTAGATGAAATGGAAATGTATGAAGTTAGGGCTGCTATGAAGTATTCTTACTATGCTAATAAAGACTTATGGGAAGCCAATAGACTAATAGCCTATATGGTAGCTTAGGTAAATAGTAAGAAGCGTTTATAGCTGTAGGATATAGTAAGGTTTCCATGGGAGGAAGTCTAGGGAGATACTAGCATAAGTAAAGAGGATATAGAAAGGTTACGAATAAAAGCAGAAAACTATTTAAAACTACATAAATAATGGCACAAGCGGATTTTGTAACAAGAATATTACTTGAAAATCAACAGTTCAGAAATCAGTTATAGGACTGTTAGCAACAGATTAGGAACTTACGAAGTTCTTCTAATAGTGCATCTTTATCTATCAACAATATTAGAAGTTCCTTAGTTAGCATGGGTGCAAAGTATCTAGCACCACTAGCTATAGCTACAGCAGTTAAGGAAATTGGAACTAAAGCTATTGAAGCCAGAAGTAAGATAGAATCATTAGAAGTATCATTCACTACCTTATTAAATAGTAGTGAAAAGGCTTCTTCTTTAGTAAACCAGTTGAAGGAATATGGGGCTAAAACTCCTTATGATACTGAGGGATTAGCTAAAGCTGCATAGACTATGCTTAGTTTTGGTATAAGCTATGAAAGAGTTTTGCCAACATTGAAATAGTTAGGTGATGTAGCTATGGGTAATACTGATAAGATGCAAAGATTAGCTTTAGCCTTTTCTTAGATGTCTGCATCTGGTAAGGTGATGAAAGAAGATTTGAACTAGATGATAGATGCTGGTTTTAATCCTCTATCTGTTATCTCTAAGCAGACTGGTGAAAGCATAGGAGAGTTATTAGATAAAGTAAGCAAAGGTGAAATATCTGTAGAACAGATAGCCTAGGCTTTTGCTGATGCTACTGCTTAGGGTGGTTAGTTTCATAATATGGCTGTAAATATGAGTGAGACAGTAGAGGGTAAAATATCTACTTTAAATGATGCTATAGATGAAACTTATGCAGCTATAGGTAAGTTGATAGAACCAGCTGTTAAAAGTAGCCTGAATGGATTGATTTCCATCTTTGAGGGTATAACAGAAAGCGTAAACTGGATGAATGATGCTATAGATGATGCTTCTACTAAGTTGAGACAGCTAACCTTTGGTGATTCTGCTGAGGAATTTATGGCTAAACGAGGATAGTTTCTTAATGGAAACAAAAGGGCTGGTACATATAAAGTAGGTAACAGATACCTAAAGGATGGTGAATCATATTCATATAATTATAAAGCAAAGGATGGTAAGATTCATACTGTAACAAAGCAGCTTTCTGAGGGAGTTGTTAAAGTTGTATCTGATGTTATAGCTAAGACTGCTAAGAAGGTAAGTACTGTAAAAGTACCACATAGAACTAGAGTAAAGAACAATTTCAAGCAGACTAAATAGGAAAATCCAGAAGGTTCTATAGCTTGGTATGATGACTAGATTAACTTAAAGCAGAAGCAATTATCTGTAACAGTTAATCCTATGGACTATCAGAAGATAAATAAGGAACTGGATAATCTGGTAGAAGAAAAACGCTTTTTGGAGATAAGGCTAAAAGGTACTAACTTAAAGGATATAATATCAGAAATAGATACTGAATCGGTTAATCCTTTTGCTATTGATATGGATGCTATAAATAACATCAAAGTACCTTAGCCAGAAATTAGCGGTTTGGTGGAAATGTCGGGATGGCTGGAGAATAACCAGTAGTCAGTTCTGGCTTTAACTAGTGCATTTCAGGGCTTAGGTTCTGCTATGTCTTAGTTAGGAGCTGGTGATACTGTAGCAATGTTGGCTTAGGTAACTGCTTAGATAGCTTCTGCTGCTATGTCTTATGTTGCTTTGGCTACAGCTGCTGGTACTGCTAGCGCTATGAAGATGCCATTCCCAGCTAACTTAGCAGCAGTAGCAACAGTAATAGCAACAGTGGTAGGTATCGCTGCTACTGTTAGTGGTTATTTGTCTGGTTCTTATGCAGAAGGTGGTATCATTAACGGAGCTACAACTCATGGGGATTAGTTACTGGCTAGAGTGAATGCTGGTGAAATGATTCTGAATGGCACATAGCAAAGAAACTTATTTAATATGCTTGATAATGCTGAGGCTACTGGTGGAATAGGTGGTTAGATTAATTTCAAATTAAAAGGTTCAGATTTGTATGGTTCACTAAGGAACTATAGCAATATAAAGGCTAAATCTGGAAAAATAACTGGAATCAAATAATTATGTATATTCATGGATAGTTTAGAGACATTAATAATGTGCTTTACTCAGTACATATATTAAGTAATGATGATAAAACGGAAGAAATGATTATAGGAGAAAATGGGCTATACTTTAGTGGTAGCCCTATCTCTATAGAAACAGATAATGAAGATACTTTTCAGACTATCATTAAGAGGTCTGCTAGTATTAATTTAGTTACTAAAGATTATATAGGTGATAAGCTATTTGCAGACAATTCACGAAATATCAAAGTAAACATTTATAAGGGAGATAAGTGTATTTATGCTGGTTTTGTTGAACCTAATACATTTAGCTAGCCTTTTGTAAATGGGCTAGATGAGTTTACAGTAAATACTACTGATGCTTTAGCTACATTACAGTACTATAACTATGGTGATGTTAATCTGAATAACTATAAGGCTTCTAGGGCTAAAGCTAGTGTAAAATCATTCAAAGATATGCTGGATTAGATAATGCTGGATATTCAGGATATAGACATAGTTAATGGTACTAAGGGAAAGATTTTCTATGATTTATCTAAAGGTGTATCTAAGGGAAAGGAGAAAACAATCTTTTCAGATTGTAGCATGAGTGAGTTATATATGCTGGGTGATGAAGCTGATGATGTATGGACTAATGAAGATGTAATTAGCTAGATGATGCAATATCTTAACCTTCATATTATCTAGGATGGATTTGATTATTATATATATGACTGGAATACTATAAAGGACAAAAGAACTGGCTGGTATAATCTTACAGAAGATACTGATGTAACTATTACCCCTACATTATTAGAAATGACAGCAGATTTGCATTCTAGTGATGATACAAATTTATCTGTAGCAGACGTATATAATCAGGTATCTATAAAATGTAGTTTGGAAGATTAGGATAGTGTTATAGAAAGTCCTATGGATTCAGAAAATCTAAGTTCCCTTTATAATGGTAAGCAGAAATTTATGACTGAATATATATCAGAGGGTGAAGGAGTGAGGGCTAATAATGCCTTCTTTGATATGATCCATGATAGGGCTACTTCTTATGATGCTTGTAAAATTGTGGACTGGTATCTATAGGCTATGTATAATACAAACTGGAACTTTATTACACCTAAAGGATATATAACTAGTCTTTGTGAACTGAGTAATGGGGTTTATGTAAATCAGTGGAAGCTACCAAAGTACTTAAAGGATAACTAGCTTATTCCATGCATCTTTAAAATGGGTAGCGTAAAAAAGTAGAATGATGTTACTGATAATTCCCCTACTTCAAAAATAGATATGAATACTTATCTGTATATCTCAATTAATGGTAATGGGGATGATACGGAAACAAATCATTCTCCTTCTGATTAGACAATAAAAGATAGAAGTGGGATGATAGAATATATAGGTAATAACTCAGGTGGTGTTTTTTCCCCAACAGATGATATTACTACTAACTATTTAGTGTTTAGTGGTGAAATGTGCCTGATGCCTATACAGAAGGAAACAGAAATCTTTTCCATCCTTTAGAAGCATGATAGGGGTGATTATTGGCATAGAACAGTACCTAGTGATAATAATGGGGATGGTAGATATTATACTAGAAGGTGGTACACATAGGAAAAGCCATCTGATACACCTTCTTCTTATTTATCTAATGCTTTAAGCCTTCATCCATGGACAACAGATAAAGCTAACCATGAACTACAGTATAACTATACTTCTAATGGTGATTCTACAGATATGTTTAAGAAACTACCTATTCTTGAATGTGAACTTATTATAGGTAATAAAAGACTGGTAGAAACTAATATAGATACCTATGGAAATTCTACCTATCAATGGGTGAAGATTGGGGAAGAACCTACTATAGATGGCGAAAAGAAAACCACATTTTCTTTAGGTATAGACCCAAAGATAGGGGATAAGATTATAGGTGATGAATTTGATATATAGAATAACATTAGCTATACTATGAATCTGGATGCTAAGGGTACTGCTATACCTATTAAGAAATCTGATGCTTTATCTGGTGCTGTTGTGTTTAGAATACTAGGACCAGTTAATCTAACGTGGAATGATATAACTAGAAGACATCCTTCTTTCTGGAGACATACTAAATGGTACAATAATACTAAGTTTGTCTTATCTCATATAGAAAACATCATCATAAAGAATTTTGAGTGCAAAATATATTCAGACTAGGGAGGAAATGAGAATAAGCAGGATAATGATTTGATATATATGAGTAATGAAACGGATAGATTTATTAATAAGAAAGATGATGTAGAATTTAAGTTTATTACTTAGCTAAGTAGTTCTGAATGTGCTAAGAAGGGAATAAAGAACACTGTAAACCTGAATGCAGTGATAGAAACAGATTCCCAGACACCATTAGAAAGTATCTACAATGCTACTACAATGGAAACGGCAAAACCAGAGGAGCATTATATCAATCAGTACTATCTTTCTTATTCTAGACCTAAACTTATCATGGAAACAGATTTGCATGATTCACCTTCTATTAGCATCCATTCTATATTACATAGTAAGGTATTAAATAGAAACTTCTTTGTTCAGTCTATTGATAGAGATTTGAAAGAAAGTACAGTACATATAAAACTAAAGGAAGTATGATAAATATACAATCATTTGCCAAAGCTAAGAATACTGGTTCTTCTGGTTCTTCCAGTAAGAGCAGTACCTCTTAGTCTAGCATCAACAATACTAGCACTTCCATTACAGAAGATACTATTAACATCTTTGCCACTTCTGATTAGGATATGACAGAAGTAATCCAGTCTGCTTTAGATGCTGCATATACATCTGGCAAGAAAATAGTATTTGGTAGTGGAGAGTTTTTAGTAACTAGGGCTGTTTATATCCATGATGGTACGGTTATAGAAGGATAGGGAATCTACAACACTATAATAAGAACCCCATTTATGAAGAAGCCTAGTTACTTTGAAAAAGATACATTGGCATATCAAAAGGCTACTGTGGCTTTGGGATATGTAACTAGAGATAAGAAGAAATATAATACAGCTACTGATGCTAAAAATTGTCCTACTTTGGATTTGAAGAATGGACATAACAGATTTTATTTAGGTGATGGTGCTGTAGGTTATTATGATGGAGATAGAGATAAGAATAAAAACCATCCTTTATATTATCCTAATGATAATAGTGAGGAATGGAAACAATGGGATAAAGAAAGAACTAAGATATAGTCTTAGGGTAGATGGGTAGGCTTAACTGGTCGTGAGAACTATTCTAGAGGTTTAATAAAATCATCCCAGTAGCCTAATCTTACTTATCCTGAAACGTATAAGGTAAATCCAAACGGAACAGCTTTTACTGGTGTGAGAGATATTAGCATAAGTAATATATGTATTACTACAAATTCATCTGATAGAGGTAAGGATGATGCTATCAATTTTAACTATTCTCCTTCATCCTTAACTGGTAGTTTGTCTAGCTATGATTCTTCTGTTTTGAATGTATCTTTATCTGATGTATGGTTAAGAGATATTGGCGGTAATGCTTATGAAGCCTATAGAGCAGTTCAGAACTCATTTAAGAATGTAGGAGCATGGAGAGTAGCAGAAAGCGGCTTTAAGATTCTTGGTGTTACTTCCGTGAACTTTACTTCATGCTACTGTAATAGCTGCTTAAATGCTGGCTATAACTTGAAGGGCACTAGCTATTCATCTTTGTAGGCTTGTGCTGCTGATGGATGTGGAGTAGGTTATAAGTTGGATAACTGTAATTCTGTTACCTTATAGGGATGTGGAGCAGAAGCCAGTAGATATACTAATACGTTATCTTTAGATGAAGAAGATGGTGAAATAGATATAGATATATTATATCGAGGAAACTCCTATTGTGTGACGGATAGCAACAGTATAGGATTATATAACTGCTATGCTTTTGCCTTTAGGGGTACTATACTTACATCTGATGATAGTGAATTAGATATACCTGATTATTCAAATACTTCTAGACATATCCACATAGTTAGAAGCAAAGGAGTGATAGCAGAAAACTGCTACCTGAAATCTATGTAGAGAATCAGAACAACACCATTTAGAAATGCTGCTGGTAAATGCAGTATAACCTAGGGTAAGTATGATGAAACTGATTCTAATTGTAGAACTTGGCTGGTTCAAACCTATCTAGTAGGTAAGCAATATGAGATTGTAGAATCTGATGTTAGTCTGGTATCTAATCAGTCTTTGGAAGATTTGAAGGCAACAAACAGTATTAGATGCAGTAATCTGGACTTTTTAGACCCTGGAACAGTAGCTAACCCTAATGGATATGATACAGCAGGGAAAACACTATCTGATAGAGATGGAAATGGTGGATGGACTAGAGTAGTGGATGGCTAGACTATTCCTATAACCATGGAAGACTTTGAAGCCCTTTTTCCTTTAAATGCTACAAAGAAGACTGGTGAACGTACCACCTACTGGGAATGGCGGCATTCTTTAATATTACTTAGGGCTTATACTGAAACTGTAGGTGAGTAGAAATTTGTTGGGTATAGGGATAAGTAGCCTAGTGGGGCTATAGACTGGAGTACCTTTAACTATTCACCTTATAGGCTAGATGTGATAAAGGACAGAACAAATACAGATAGATTAGATGGAAATCCAGATAATTGGGGATGTGGTGATTTTATAGAAAGTACATCTAACATTCCTATAGTTAATTACATTCCAGCTACAGTTAATAATTATAGCTTTGGTAGTAGAGTAGCTATAAATAACTAGTATAAGGGAAGTGAAAAGATACAGTCAGATTCTTCTGTAGTTACCATCATGGGTAACTAGACAAAGGAAACGTTAGATCAAAGTGGTAGTGTAATAAGTTCTTCTGATGATGATTTGCTAACCATGAGATTTTTGAAGACTAAGAGTAGGCTAATAGCTGGTACTATGGGATTAGCTATTAAGGATTCTGATAATTATCTGCTGGGTGGTATCAATGCGTATAACACTAAAGATTCTTCTGGTTCAGTAGCATCTGATTTCATGCTATCTTTTGGCTAGAAGAATAGTCTTAGAAACATAATTAGTAGAAGAACGTCAGACTATGAAAGCATAGCCCATTTTAGTAATACCAAAGCTACAGACGTTCTTTCTTTGCAGAAAGCTGTTAATGAGATTATAACCAGATTAGAAAACCATGGCTTAGTTAATACTTATGTAGCACCACCTATTTAGCCTACATCATTCAGTATAACTACATCTAACTATGATGCTACTGCTAAAACTATTGATGTTACTTATAGCTATACTGCTGGCTATGATGTGTATGGAAGTGGTATCGCATACAGTTCTACTAATACCACACCTACTTATAGTTAGAACCACATAGAAAGTACACTAGATTCACCAGTTACTGTAACGTTGAAATTAGGCAATGGATTAAAGAGATATGTTAGAATCTATTTGAATAAAGCAGAAAAAACTACTTCTGATTCTGATAGAGAATATAGTTAGACTTTTACGATAACAAATAATGGTGTAAGCTGATGAAAGAAAACTGGAATCAATTAGGCTTTAAGGATAAGGCACAATATACTACAGCTATGGTAATGATAGCTAGTGGTATTCTTCTAGCATTCCTTAGCTTCTTATCCATCCATACTATAGCTAGTGGAACTCTTATCTATATTGCATAGGCTTTTACAGCTGGAGGTGCAATCTTTGGGGTTAGTGTTTACTTTAAGAACTAGCTAATAGAAGCGCATGGTGAAACTATGAATAAGGTGAAGGAGTTGATAGAAGATGTAGTAGATAGAAAGATGAATAATTAATTAGAGTTAATAAAAGGCTGGTATCTTTGGAGGTATCAGCCTTTTTTATTATCTTTGGCGAAAAATTTAAAAAACTTATAATTATGACTGACAGTAGTTCGGAAACTTTTTTCGGTTGGGCATTATTAATTTCGTTAATAACATCCCTAATTTGTTTAGCTCCATTTGTATGTAGCATACTACATCTTTTAGGGCTATGCCATTTCCAGTGCTTTAACAATGACGTGATGTGGGTATATGTAGCTTTATCTGCTATTGCTGGAGTACTTTCACTGAGTGCTATATTCAAATTTTTTATCATAATTATTTGTAGAGATAATATGGCGGATGATATAAAGAGAATGATATTTTTTCATCATAAACTAAAGGATCCAAGCAGAGCAAAAGAACTCTATGAAATCTTTTGTGAAGAAAAATGATACTATATCATCATAAACTAAAGAATCCAAATTGAGCAAAAGAACTCAATGAAGTTAAGGAATAACAATAGGCTGGTATCTTACAATAAGGTACTAGCTTTTTTCGTTATTATGGTTACATTATTAACTAATTAATAAGATATGATAGATAAAGAACTAGCACTAATTAATGAAATTAGCAGTAAGATGTCTGAACTTAGCAGTAGGTTGTCTAAAATTGGCAATCAAGTGCAAGACATAGCTAATAGCCCTGAATTGGAATATGCTGTAGAAGTAGCTAATACTTTCGAGGGGCATGTGGCTAAGATGTTTGCTTTCAGATTAACAATGATTGACCAGAGCCGAAAACAGAAGTATCTGGATTCAAAAGAAGTACAAGACACATTAAAGGCTTTTCACTTGGATGCTGAAAAGTTCTGGTATCTTTGTCTGTTTATAAAGGATATAGTAGAAGGCTATGCTGATGGTTATGATGCTATCAGTCCTAGAGAGGAAATAAGCCAGCTAGTAGCCCTTCTACAGAAAGTAGAATCAGATAAGAATGATAAATCTTTAAGGACTAAAAGCAATGCCCTTCTATCTCTAAAGTTAGGTAAGATGTCTGTAAAGATAGATAATCAGCTAACGCTAGGTATAATCAAAGCTGCTTTGTACGCAATCCTGAAAACAGATAATAGGATGCTGGATGCTGATTTGTTGAACATGACAGAAGTACATAAATCTGTTATATATAAAGTAGCTTGGTTTAATAGGTTTCTTAGTGGATTCTTAAAGGATAAGGTAGCAGATAAGGCTATCTATGCATCAAAGGGTAGTGCTATATCTACTGATAAAGGCTTATTGATAAGCAGAATGATATTTGTACTAGGTATATCGGATGATGAAAGCTTCTTTGAAGAATATCATAAAACAAAAGAGGGTAAAGTTGTTAAGAGTGACCAGCTAAAGGGCTATATAAAGAAGTATAAGAATGTAGAAGTGCCAGCACACCAAACACGTTATTTTCTTTAGGGAACAAAAAATAAGCAGTTTTTAGTTCCCAACTGAATGCCTTAAAATCTTTGGAAGGTATTAGAATTTGCCTTATCTTTGCACCCAGAAATAATTAATAACTTTGGTGTGCCTGATACCACTGTAAACCCTAAAGGCATAGGTAAGTAAAATGAAGATAAAGAACATTAACGGTAAAGAAGTAGAGTTTGAGAATGTAGCTGCTGTATTCAACACGACCAGAAAAGATCGTAATGAATACTTTGGCAAGTATGTAGCAGAAAAGCCTATTAATATAGGTGCTGTAGCCAATAAGGTTAAGGAACTGGAGAAGGAATATAACTTATATCTGGCTAACTTAAAGGTTCTAGCTGATGCTGTAGATGTGGAGAAGAAGGCTGATGATGCTAAGAAGCTAACAGCCCAAGTAAGTACAATGATTGGCGAACAGCTAGCAGCACTGAAAGCAGCTATAGAAGTTAAAGAGAAGCAGCAGCAGAATTAATCAATACTTCTACTAATGAAATGAAGGCTATTCTAACCAGAGTAGCCTTTTTTTCGTTTATAGGGGTATGGGGTTAAATTTTAAGCATGAAGCCGCTGAAACCCCACGCCACCGTTCTTTATGCCACAATGAGTTTTCAAACTTAGAAAACCAGTTAAAACTACTAGAAACCAGTCTGTAAGTTAATCTTAGTTAATAATTTCTTTGGGTAAAATAAAGCAAATATAGCGTAACTGATTGATAATCAGTAAATATTCGCCTTTGTAACTTTGATGTCTTATTTGTCGAAACGAGCAACGCTGAAAGCCCCACGCAAAAGTGAATATATAGTACACCATCTTGCGCCATGCACTTTAGTACATAGCGACAATTAGGATATATATAATACACCCCTGGGACGTCCCCGCTGCTTTGTTTTTGACTAATAGTTTGAAGTTGCGAAGTTCCAACACGTCAAACACAAAGCGTTCAGTACGCCTTTATGTATATGTATCAATCCCTTAGCCTCCACCCTTAGGGCTTCCAGCATGGATAAGACGCTGCAAATATAATAAAACCTATCGAAACCTCCAAACTTTTATCGAAAAAAGTGAAGAGAAAAATTGCTTTTTCGATATAAAATCGTATCTTTGCACTTTGAACAGCTAAAATCAGTAGCATTATGAATGAACCCGGCAAGAAATATAACGATGAAGACAACATGCTCGTCAACGACTTGCGCTCCATCGTCAGCAAGGCTCGCAGCAAAGCATTTGCTACCGTCAATTATTCTCTGGTGGAAAGAAACTGGAGAATTGGACAACGTATGTGGAACAGGAACAGAACGGAACATCACGTGCTGAATACGGAAAGCATGTAATAGAAGTCGCTTCGGCTGCTCTTACAGAGGAATTCGGAAAAGGATTCTCGGAGACAAACATCATGAATTTCAAGAAGTTCTACATGAAATTCAAAGAGTTAACAATTCCTCAGACACTGTCTGAAGAATTCAAAAAGCAAAAACAGCAGACATCTGCTGAATCTTCTTTGCTACACCAAAAAGGTCAGGCGCTGCCTGCCCTTTTTAAATCTCATTTTCGTATAACTATCCATTTATCTATAAAATCATCACTTTTTCTTGCATAAAGTTTGCAATTTCCGATATTTATGCTTACCTTTGCCGTTGTTAAGAGGGAACTCGTAACACATTACAAAATATCTTATCATAAAAATAAGAAAGGAAATAGCGAATGGAACTGAAAGAGACTTTCCAAAAAGTGAAGGCAGCTAGCAAAACACTTGGTTTGCTAACAGATGAACAACGTAATAAAATCCTGCAGGCGGTGGCTGATGCCATCATCTCTGAAACTCCTGCGCTTCTCAAAGCGAACGCAGAAGACTTGGCGAAGATGGACAAGGCGAACCCGCTCTACGACCGATTGCAACTCACAGAACAGCGACTCCAGGATATTGCTTCGGATATGAGACACGTCAGTACACTGCCCTCACCGCTCGGAAAAGTTCTCAAAGACAAGACTCTCGAAAATGGTTTACATCTGCAGCGAGTAGCCGTTCCATTCGGAGTTATCGGTATGATTTACGAGGCTCGTCCTAATGTGACTTACGATGTTTTCTCCCTCTGTTTCAAGAGTGGAAATGCGTGTGTACTGAAAGGTGGAAAGGATGCAAACGCCTCAAACTCAGCGGGTGTCGAACTTATCCACAGGGTGTTGATAACTTTTGGTATTGATCCGAATGTTGTTACACTGCTCCCTGCTACCCATGAAGCTACAGGCGAAATGCTGAATGCCGTGGGCTATATTGACCTCTGCATTCCCCGTGGAGGAAAGAAGCTTATCAACTTCGTCCGTGATACTGCCAAAGTGCCGGTTATCGAAACCGGAGCCGGCGTGGTACATTGTTACTTCGACAAGGATGGCGACCTGGAGATGGGCAAGCGCATCATCACCAATGCCAAGTGCCGAAGAGTGAGCGTATGCAATGCGCTCGACTGTCTGCTGATTCACGAAAGCAGATTAAGCGACCTACCAACTCTCTGCGAAGGTCTCGCAGAAAAACAAACCAAGATTCATGCAGATGCCAGGGCTTACGAAACTTTAAAGGGTCACTATCCTGACACCTTATTATATAAGGCAGAGGAAAGCGAAGCGAAGATGAAGAAAACTGATACTAACGTGAAGAGCATCTGGAACACCGAATGGCTCAGCATGCAGATGGGCATCAAGACCGTAGCTTCGGAAGATGAGGCACTCGACCATATCGCCACTTACGGAAGCGGACACAGCGAGAGCATCGTTTCCAATGATGAAACTGCCCAGAAGAAGTTCCAAGCATTGGTAGATGCAGCCTGCGTTTATGTAAACGCTCCTACCAGCTTTACCGATGGCGCACAGTTCGGATTGGGCGCAGAGATTGGCATCAGTACCCAAAAGCTCGGAGCCCGCGGACCAATGGCACTAGAAGAGATTACCACCTACAAGTGGTTGATTACTGGCCAGGGACAGACAAGAGCCTAACAAGACCCGCTCCGTACCTGCTCCGTACCCGCTCCGTACCAAGTCTTAGTTTCTGCCATGTTTGCAAGGTTTGCGTGCAAACTTTGCAAACATCAAGATTCAAGAAGAAAGATTCAAGAGCAATATATATTAGAAATAACAAACAAAAAACGAAATAACAATGAAGACATTCTTTAATGTTGAAGACCTTGGCGACCTGAAAGCAGCGCTCGCCGAGGCACAGGAAGTGAAAGCAAACCGTTTCGGTTATCAGGAGTTGGGCAAGAACAAAACCTTGCTGATGATATTCTTCAATAACAGTCTCCGTACCCGACTGAGTACACAGAAGGCTGCGATGAACCTGGGCATGAATGTTATCGTGCTTGATGTGAATGCCGGTGCATGGAAACTGGAGACAGAGCGTGGCGTTATCATGGATGGCGACAAGAGTGAGCACCTGCTTGAGGCAATCCCTGTGATGGGTAGCTTCTGCGACCTTATCGGTGTTCGTAGCTTTGCCGGTTTGAAAGACCGAGAGTATGATTATGCCGAAACCATCGTAAACCAGTTTGTAAAGTACAGCGGTCGCCCAGTCTTCGCTATGGAGACTGCTACCGTTCACCCTCTCCAGGCATTTGCCGACCTCATCACCATCGAGGAGCATAAGAAGGTGGCTCGTCCTAAGGTAGTCCTGACCTGGGCTCCTCATTGCCGTGCCTTGCCTCAGGCTGTGCCAAACTCATTCGCCCAGTGGATGAACGCAGCCGATGTAGATTTCGTAGTTACTCATCCAGAGGGCTATGAACTCGATCCTAAGTTCGTAGGCAATGCCAAGGTAGAGTACGACCAGAAGAAGGCGCTGGAAGGTGCAGACTTCGTTTACGCCAAGAACTGGAGCTGTCCGGGCGTGAAAGACCCAGCACAGTATGGCGAAATCCTGAGCAAGGATATGAGCTGGACCATCGACGAGGAGCACATGAGCTGGACCAACGATGGTTGCTTCATGCACTGTCTGCCAGTACGCCGTGGACTGATTGTTACCGATGATGTCATCGAGAGCAAGAACAGTCTGGTGATTCCAGAGGCAGCCAACCGTGAGATTTCAGCCGAGGTTGTCATCAAGCGCATGCTCGAATCACTCTAAAGCAGGATATAAGAAAGAGATTGAGGGTGTGTCATAAGTTCATGACACACCCTCTTTTTCGTTCTACTCCACATCATCCTATCCCCATTTCTCGGTATTTTCATCTTTTCATCCAGTCTATATTCTTATATTTCAGATATTATCCGTACCTTTGCTACCGAAAAAAGAAAAGAACAAGATGGATAAATACATAATATTATCACCAGAAGCCAAGGGAACGTTCAACGACCGCTTGAATTTTCTGTATCTGAAACTAGGTAACTATCTCGACACCGAGAAACTGGGAAATCGTACTTTGCAATATTGTAAAGTATTCCTCAGCGACGCCCAGAACCAGATAAGAGAGTTTGAGGAATCACTCCTTTATCAGGAGTATCTTAAGGATACCCATCTTACGGTTGTGGAGCAACCTCCGCTCAACGGGAGCAAGATTTCACTTCTTATCAAGACCACAGACGATAAGACCCCTATCCTGTTCCACTGTCTCCGACTGACAGAGGAAGAAGCGAAGGGAAAGGATTCATACGAACAGACCCGAATGCTATTCGACAAATACCAGCAACTTATCGCCGGTACAGATATGACGATGGAGCGCAACCTGGTAAGAACATGGATATACGTAACTCATATCGATGTAAACTATCAGGGAGTAGTAGAAGCGCGCAATGATGTTTTCGACCAGCAAGGTCTGACGGCAGAAAACCATTATATAGCCAGTACGGGCATCGGCGGAGCAACATCCGTACGTCATGCATCTGTAGCTATCGACTTTCTGACCGTTCCCGGCATCAGGGAAGAAGACAAGCAATATCTCCAGGCACTCAACCATCTGAATCCTACTCACGAATACGGAGTAGCCTTTGAACGGGGAACCAGCCTTTCTCTGCCCCAGAAGAAACAATATTTCATATCAGGAACAGCCAGCATAGATAAAGATGGAGCAGTTGTATACGAAGGTGATATTGTAAGACAAACCGGCAGATTGCTCGAGAACATCGGTGCTTTATTGAAGGATGGCGATGCTATGATGAACGATATCCAATACTTTATCATCTACCTGCGCGACATCTCAGACTATTATACCGTAGAGCAACTGATGAATCAGTTTTATCCTCAGATACCGCATATCACCGTAGAGGCAAGAGTATGCAGACCAGGCTGGCTGATAGAAATGGAATGCATTGCAGAAAAACAAGAACAGAAATAAATGCTGATAAATGCAGGAATTTACAGCCAAAAGCTCTTCACTCTTCACCTTATGCTCTGAAACGCCCATAAACAGGGCGTTTCAAGGGGTGAAGAGTTATTGGCGACTCTTCACCCACTCTTCACCACTCTTCACCTAGGCACGAGGCATCGAAGCGTAAGAAGAAACGCAAATCCGCCGAAACAAAGAGGTGAAGAGTGGTGAAGAGTAGGTGAAGAGTGCCCGAATACTCTTCACCGCCCGGAATGCCGATAAACACAGGGGATTCCGAGCGAAAGGTGAAGAGTGAAGAGTATTTCTTCGTAAGCTTCGCATAAAAACGAAACAAAGGCAAAGGGGAAGGCTGTTCTAGGCGAACAGTCCACTAGCGGCTATAGCGCCAGTAGGCTGTCTGTGGTTTGCCAGTTAACTGTCTGTCGCAAACAGCTTATGAATTACCAATTAGGAGTCTGATTAAAACAGGCAGACAATAACAGTTTCCAACATCATCAAACAGAAAAAGTATTACCTTGCCGCTATTGAGCAGCAAGGTAATTACGTACAGGATTGGCATACATCTCGAGAATTCTCTCTCTCAAGTAAGCTTCATCCTTATTTGGAAGGTCAATTTTCGCAAGTTGACCAGCCATATATTTTTCAAACTTTGCCTTATCTTCGGCAGTATATTCTGCCTGATGAGCAGTTGAGTTTTCAAGCAAATCAAGAGCCACATAGTTGCCCGGATAGAGGCGGTAGTTCTTGAATATCTGCTCATCCATGTAGGAGGCTACCTTATTATATATATCCTGCTTAGGCATATCAGGATCAAGACTGTCCAGATAATCATCAAGACATGGGGCTGCATGATAATGCACATGACCCTTATAACCGAAGATACCGGTCTGCATGCTTACCAGGTCATCCATAGGTCCCTTCTTCCAATCGGCATTATCGCGCTTCTGCTGGAACTCCTTTGCCTTCAGAAAATCGCATGGATCATATTCGTAACTGATAGAGAGCGGTACGAGATGAAGTTGTTTCAGGCGGTCGATAATGCTGCCCTCACCGCCCATCGACATCATCTGCAGAATACTCTTCTGGGTGCGGTCATTACTGTCCTTGGCCCTACCCTCGCGCTGGGCTATCCAGATATTCTCGTTCTTCACCTTGATGGCAAAATGCATATAGTCGGAAAGGCGCTTGCTCGACATCAGCATCTGGCGCATGCTCAGGGCACGCTCTACGATAAACGCCTTGTTGACACGTACCAGGTCCTTGACCCAAGGAAGAGAAAGGAGATTATCACCGATGGCAATCTCGCAAGTGGTCTTAAAACCGTTATCGATAAGAAGGACATCGAGGATGGCTGAATCGAGCACGATATCACGGTGATTACTGATGAAAGTATAATTACGGGTATTATCGAGCGATGTGCAATCCATCTCGCAGCCTGTTGCTGCCTTCTTCAGAATGCCATGAACAAAATCGTAAGCAAAAGCCAGCTGGAAATCCAGATTGGTCTTACATGCCTTCAACTTCTGGGCAATCATCTCGAAAGGTACTTGTGGATAGAGATAGGCAAGCACTTGTTTAAACTGATCGTTTGAAAGCAAACGGTCGAATACCTCTGGGAGATCTTCAGGCTCCCAAGGACGGATGGTATCAAATTCTTGAGGGATATTCATAATATATACCTATTAATATATATATGGCTCTGCGAAAAAATCGCAGAACCATATATGAGTTTGTTATTCTAGAACTGATTCTCCACGATTTCGCTGAGCACATCCTTGATATCAAGACCTGCTGCACGAACCTGCTGAGGAATGAAACTGGTAACGGTCATACCTGGAGTGGTATTGATCTCCAGCATGTTCACCTTGTCTTTACCATCCTTATCCTTAGAGATGATATAGTCGATACGGATGATACCGTTGGCATGAAGAATGTCGTAGATGCGGGATGTGGTCTTGGCAACCTCTTCTGCAGTCTCAGGAGAGAGACGGGCTGGAGTGATTTCCTGTACCTGACCGTTATACTTGGCATCGTAATCGAAGAACTCGTTGGTGGTCACCACTTCGGTAGCTGGCAGAACAACAGTCTTCTCGGCTGTCTTGTAGATACCCTGTGAAATCTCTGTTCCATCAAGGAAGCCCTCGATCATTACCTCATTGCTCTCCATGAAAGCCACACGGAGGGCTGGAGCCAGCTGGTCAGCATTCTTCACCTTGCTCACACCAAAGCTACTGCCGTCAGCAGCAGGCTTTACGAAACAAGGCATACCGATACGCTTGGCAATCTCTTCTTCATCATAAGCTTCACCGCGACGGAGCAAGATACTGTCTGCTACGTTTATACCGAAACCGCGCAGATAATTATTGAGCACATACTTATCAAAAGTCATTGCCTCTACCAGAACACCGCTTGTAGAGTATGGCAGATGGATGAGGTCGAAATAGCCCTGCATCACACCATTCTCACCAGGCTGTCCGTGGATGGTGATATAAGCATAATCGAAATAGACATGTTTGCCGTTCATAACGAAAGAAAAATCGTTCTTGTCAATCTCGATAGTCTCACCATTATCCAAAGCGACATGCCAGTCGGTGCCCTTCACATCGACGAGATAAATATTGTAGCGCTCTTTATCAAAGAAAGAGTACAAACCCTGTCCTGAGCGCAATGATACGTCGTGCTCAGAAGAATCACCACCACATACGATGGCTATCGTTCTCTTGCTATTTTCCATAATTACTAAATATTTTTGAATGTATCTTGTGTGGTGCCAGCGATGAAGCCGCGCCACTTTTCTATTAATTGTCTAAAATCATTTGGCCACTCACTGTCAAAATCCATCTGCTGCTTGGTTGTAGGATGCACGAAGCCGAGTGTCTTGGCATGGAGAGCCTGACGCGGACAGAGTTTGAAGCAGTTCTGGATAAATGCCTTGTAGCTGCTACTGCGCTGACCTCTCAGAATCTCTGTTCCGCCATACGTTTCGTCCATAAAGAGCGGATGACCGATATGCTTCATGTGAGCACGAATCTGATGGGTACGGCCTGTTTCCAACACACACTGCACCAAGGTGGTATAACCGAAACGCTCCAACACCTTGTAATGCGTAACCGCCGTCTTGCCTATTCCGCTGTCCGGATCGAAGACCTTCATACGGAGGCGGTTCTTCGGATCACGGCCGATATTGCCTTCTATGCGACCTTCATCTTCTACAATATTGCCCCAAACGAGCGCATTGTAACTGCGATGGGTAGTCTTGTTGAAGAACTGCTTACCCAGTGCGGTCTTTGCCGTAGGAGTCTTTGCCACAACGAGCAGTCCGCTGGTATCTTTATCGATGCGATGCACCAAGCCAACTTCCGGATCATTGGCATCAAACTCAGGCATATCCCTTAAATGCCAGGCTACCGCCTGAATCAAGGTTCCATGAAAGTTGCCCGCACCCGGATGCACCACCATACCTGCTTCCTTGTTAACCACCATCAGCTGATCGTCTTCATAAACCACATTGATAGCGATTTCTTCAGGTTTGATACTCGTTTCATGACGAGGACGGTCGAGCATCAGAGTAACCAGATCATTAGGGCGCACCTTATAATTGCTCTTTACCGGTTTACCATTGACATGGATGAATCCGGCATCAGCAGCCTGCTGAATACGGTTACGGCTCTGATAGGCCATCTTATCTGCCAGGTACTTATCGATGCGGACCGGATCCTGGTTGGCATCCACCTGAACCTTCCAGTGCTCATAGAGTTCATCTCCTCCTTCACCAGAAGCAGCGGTTCCTTCCTCCACCTGGAGTTCATCATCCAGTTCGTCCATATCTCCTGCATCATCAAACCCGAAGTCATCCTCTACAGGAGCATATACCTTATTATATATATAATCTAAAAATATCATTCGTATTACTATTGAATTTCTTCACTTTTCATTTCTCCTACTCCACCACTTCCTTCTGGTGGTGATCATGCGAAGGAGCAGGCTCTGTGGCTTCCGTACCAGGAACCACCTCGAAGTTGTCTTCATGAGTTTCTCCGCTCATATCACCTTCGCCTTCCATCACATCTTCTTCGCCGTGATAAACCGGATCTACCACATCGATAGAATCATCAACGCTCCGTTTACCATTGCCAACCTGTATGACAAGCACATCATCGATAGAAACCTTATCACCAGCTACAACATGCTTACCCTTAACGAGGATACCATAAACCCAATCCTCTTCGCCAGGAATATATTCAGGGGTACCCAGTTTGAATCCCATAGCAGTAAGTTTAGCCATTGCCTCTCGCAACGAACTGTTGTCAATGACATCAGGAATGGTGATACGTGGAGAATGATCAGAATTGATGGTAACATAGATAACATGTCCCGACTTTACCACTTCTCCGAAAACCGGAGTCTGCTCCAAAATGACATCAGGCGGCAAAGAGCGGACATATCCCGTATCCGTTACAACAATTTCCAATCCCGCATCGTCGAGGATATGTGTAGCATCATCGATATTCTTATATCGAATATCCGGCACACGGATGGCCTCACCATGATGGGTATAGATATCAATGCCGTACTTGACACCGACACAGAGCAACACCAGCACCAAAATCATGGCACCGATATTCCCCCAAAGGTACTTACTCTTAAACTTATTTATAAACTCTGATGAAGTCATATATTATTTTTTGGTGCAAAGATACAAGTATTTGGGGGAAGAACAAAATAAAAAGGAAAGTTTTTGCACTCTCACCACCTATTTTATGATATAAAAACAAAACATCTTTGTTCCCAAAAGAGCAATCTCTGAAAAGAAAGGGGCGTTATAAACAACAAAAAGCAGCAAAGAATACATCCTTGCTGCTTTTAATGTCATCGTCAACAGACGAATCTTTCCTCGGAATTACTTTCCGTGGTGCTCGTCAGATACAGTTAACTTCTTACGGCCATGAGCAC
>JAJXAL010000186.1:0-3762 GCA_021628325.1 Segatella copri
TCGAAAGAATGCTCGAAAAGAAAGAGGTGGAGGTGAGACGTGAGAAGATTAAGGAACTCTACAATCAATACGTGGGTCCTTACGCCTTCTACAGCATCGCTACCATAGAAGACGTGATGAAGGCGATGGCAGGAATAGAGGACGAGGAGAAGCGACTCTCCAAGATGGACATGCTTGCCGAACTCTATTATCACGAGGCAGATACCGTGGGGCAACCTACAAGAGATGAACTCCTGAACAAGGCTTTCATGCTCTTCGATTATGTGGAAACCCACGGAGATACTTTCTCCATCGAACGCCGCAACAAAATGGCACAAATCAAACAGAAGATTGGAGATGCACTCAAATAAAGAGTGCATCCTCCTTATATTTTTAGGATAACAAAAACTAATCATAAAGTTCAATGCTCAAAGCTCAAAGTTCAAAGTCAACTAATGACATGACAGTAGGCTCGCCTTTGCGAGCCATCATCAAATTTGCGATTCCGCTGATTCTAGGTTACATCCTTCAACAGATGTACCTCATCATAGATGCCGCCATCGTGGGAAGATGGATTGGCGTGGGAGCTCTTGCGGCAGTAGGTGCATCCAGTTCCATCATGTTTCTCATCATGGGCTTCTGCAACGGTTCCTGTGCCGGTTTTGCCATTCCTGTCGCCCAGGCTTTCGGCGCCAGGGATTATGCCAAGATGCGGGCTTACGTGAGCAACAGCATCCGCATCGCCGTGGTGTTTGCCGTGGTCATCACCTTTCTTTCCTGCATCTTCTGCGGAAAGATTCTGCACCTGGTGAATACGCCGAAGGAGGTGTTCGATGACGCCTACATCTTCCTGATGCTGCAGTTTGCGGCGATTCCTTTCACTATCGCCTACAATCTGCTCTCCGGTCAGATCCGTGCTCTGGGCAACTCGAAACAGCCTTTCTATTTCCTCATTACCGCCTCTGTTATCAACATCATTCTAGATGGCATTCTGATTCTCGGTATGGGGTTAGGTGTAGAGGGAGCAGGTATTGCCACTTGGCTTTCACAGGGAATTTCCGTGCTGCTCTGTATCTGGTTTATCAAAAAGAAGATGCAGATTCTGATTCCGAAGGGAGAAGAAAGAAAATTCGATAATAAGAAGATAAGCATTCTGCTGAACAATGGTGTTCCGATGGGTCTGCAGTTCTCCATTACCGCCATCGGTCTCATCATGCTGCAGAGTGCCAACAACGCTCTGGGAACGGTTTATGTGGCTGCATTTACTGCCTCTATGCGCATCAAATATCTCTTTACCTGCGTATTCGAGAACATCGGAGTGGCGATGGCTACCTATTGCGGTCAGAACCTGGGAGCCAGGAAGTTGGATAGAATCGGTCAGGGCGTAAGGGCTTCCATCAGGATGATGCTGGTTTATTTCGTCTTCACCTTCCTGCTCATCTATCCGTTTGCCGACGAGATGATGATGCTCTTCGTGGATAAGGGCGAGGCTGAGGTGGTGACCTATGCAGCCCAGTTTATGCGCATAGCCAACTATTTCTATCCTTGTCTGGGCTTGCTCACCATCCTGAGATACAGCATCCAGGGCCTGGGTTACAGCAATCTCTCGATGCTGAGTGGCGTAATGGAAATGATAGCGAGATGCGGTGTGAGTCTCTGGCTGGTGCCTGCCCTGGCTTGGACGGGTGTCTGCTTCGGCGACCCTGTAGCGTGGGTCATGGCAGATCTCTTCCTCATTCCCGCCTTCCTGTGGCTTTATAAGCATCTGAAGAAGGAGCAAGTACGATAGGGTAATTTTGACGTTTTAAAAATTTGCATTAAAAAATATTCTGCTAAGGGTTAGGAAAATGAAAAATCGATTGTAATATAGGCAAAAGAAAATATAGTAATGCAAATAAACAAAGAAACGATAGAACAGCTCTTCCGGCAGCATTATCTGAGGATGTACCAATTGGCCAGGGTACTTCTGAAGGATGATGCAGCCAGCAAGGATGTGGTGAGCGAAGTCTTTGCCGATGTGCTCGACGGAAAGACCCAACTGCGTCTTGATAACGAGACAATAGCCAGCAATTCGCCCCTGCCTTCCACCAACGCCGGGAGCTATCTTCTGGTGTGTGTGCGCCATAAATGCCTCAATCTGTTGAGCCGACAGAAGATGAAAGACCGGGTTCATCATCTTCTGAAAGCCGATGCTTCGCCTTCGATAGCTCCCCTGGAAGCGACGATTGCCGAAATAGACAAGGAGACCGACAAATACGAAGCAATTCAGGCTTATATGAATGCTGAGCTCACGCCACAAACCCGCAAGGTACTCGATCTCCGTTTTCGGCAGAAACTGAAATATCGGGAGATTGCTACGGAATTGGGCATCAGCGAGGTGGCAGTTTATAAGCATCTGGCGCAAGGCATCAGAAAATTAAAGCAAAAGTTTAACCCTTAGCAGATTTATTATGGACAAGTTTGAAAAAATACTGGATATCATCGACCATCAGGAGAAGTATTCTGATGAGGAGATTCGTGAAATATTGCAGGATGAGGAATGCCGAAAACTCTATCAGACGATGATGGAAGTGGATTCTGCACTTGAAAGCCCCTCTCCTATTATTAATGTAGATGAGGAATGGGAGAAATTCAGCCAGAAACATCAACTTCAGGAAGTATCCCATCCTATAACTTCCTGGCGTAAACTGGCAGCATCCATCGCCGGCTTTGTCTTAATTTCGGGTATTGCCTTTGCCGCAATCCATACTTACATCAAGCGCAGCCAGGAACCAACCCAGGTAACGGCTGATACTCATCCGGAAGCCATAAAATCAGATTCCATTAAGCAGGTAGCAGGAAAGGATTCCCTGACTCATCCGAAACCAGAAAAGCCAGCCATTCACAAGACTTTCGAGAATGTGGCTTTCGAGCAGATGCTTTCTGAAATTGCTTCTTATTATGATTTACAAGTAAAGTTTGAGAATAACGAGGACAAGACCCTCCGCCTCTATTACGAATGGAACAGTCATTCGAGCATCGAGAACATCGTAAAAGAACTGAACCAATTCGAGAATGTAAACATCGAATTGCAACAAAACGAGCTGATTGTAAAATAACAAATAAAAAGCAACATCATTATGAGAAGATTTTCAGCCATCATATTCCTGCTGTGCACGTTCGCCATGGCGATGAGCGCACAGCACATCCAGCGCAACTATCACGACCGCAGTATGTCGGACGTCCTCATCGACCTCGACAAGGCTTCCAAGCGCTACAAAATCAGCTTCATCTACAACGAACTGGAGGACTTCACAGTTACCCAGAACGTGAAGACTGCCAATATTCCCGATGCTATCCGCAAGGTAATCGGCTTCTATCCGATGCAGATGACCGTAGGTGACAGCCTCATCACGGTAGAATGCATACGCAAGAGCGAGCGCAAGCTGATAGGCAGACTGATAGACAATCACAATCTTCCTGTAGAATTCGCCAATATCCAGCTGCTTAACCCGAAGGATTCCTCCTTTCTCTGTGGAGGCGTGAGCAACGCCAATGGCGATTTCGTCATCCCCTGCCAGCAGAAACAGGCCCTCATGAAGGTTTCGTTCGTGGGCTACAAGACGATTTGCAAGCTGGTACCTATTGCCCGCATCGGAAATGTGAAAATGCAGGCGAATTCATACCTGTTGAAAGGTGTGACCGTTGAAGCCGCTAGGGTTGTAGAAAAAGTAGATAGACAAATCATCTTCCCTACAAAAGAGCAGGTGAAAACGGCTTCCAATGGTTATGATCTGTTGGACA
>JAJXAL010000187.1:0-3723 GCA_021628325.1 Segatella copri
TCGAAGATTACAAGGATGATGATCAGAGCCGTTTCTCTGAGTATCGCAACTACAATCACGATATCCAGGTGATGATGCGATTCGTCCGTCAGAAGTATAACTTGAACTTCGGTGTGATGATTCAGCCACAGCAGTCGAAGTATATCCAGGATTATCAGGGAGTGCATGTAGATACCGTTCGTAACGTGACGAATATCAGTCCAACCCTCGATTTCCGTTATCGCTTCTCAAAGATGAGCAACCTGCGTGTGAACTATCGTGGTACCACAGCGCAGCCAAGCATCTCTCAGTTGCTTGATATCACAGATAACAGCGACCCGCTGAACATCTCGAAGGGTAACCCTGGCTTGAAGCCATCGTTCACCCAGAACTTCCGGTTGTTCTACAACAATTTTGTGCAGAACCACAACAAGGGTGTCATGACCTTCATCAACTTCTCAACCACCAACAATAGCATCAGCAATAAGGTGACCTACGATGAGAAGACTGGTGGAAGAATCACCCGACCTGAGAATATCAATGGCAACTGGAATGTGATGGGAGCCTTTATGTTCAACTGCTCTATCGATAGTGCCGGTGTATGGAACTTGAATACCGACACCTACTTGGGTTACAACAACTATGTGAGTTATCTGAGTCTCGACAAGCAGTCTGATTCCCAGAAGAATACCACCCGCAGTACTACTTGGAGAGAGCGCCTCTCTTTCAGCTATCGTAACAACTGGCTGGAGCTTTCGCTCGATGGAACATTGAATTATAACCATGCTACAAACAAGTTGCAGCCTAACAGCAACCTCAATACCTGGCAGTTCTCTTATGGACCAAGCATGACGCTTACAGCGCCTTGGGGCACCAGTCTGAACTCAAGCCTCTCTATCAGCAGCCGCCGCGGTTATAGCGACAGCAGCATGAATACGGATGAGTTTGTATGGAATGCGCAGCTCTCTCAGGGGTTCCTGAAGGGCAAGCCTCTAACCATCATGCTGCAGTTCTACGATATTCTCCGCCAGCAGAGCACCTTCTCTCGTGCCATTTCTGCTACATCCCGTACGGATACGGAGTATAATGCCATCAACAGCTATGCGATGCTGCATGTGATTTACCGCCTGAATCTCTTCGGAGGCAAGGATGCCCGTAGGGGTGGCCCTGATGGTCCTGGCGGTCCTGGTGGTCGTCCAAACTTCCATGGCCGTCCTTTCAATGGCGGTTTTGGCGGTGGTCGTCCAGGCGGCAGAATGTTCTAGAAAAGAAAATGAAGTAAGCTTCATTTAAAACGATAGTAAGCCTCACTTAATGTTTACGTAAGGCTCATTTCAAATAGTTATGACGAGAAAAAAAGAAATCCCCGCTCTTCGTAATGAGGAGCGGGGATTGTTATTTTGTCTTGTCAAGAAGTCTTGATTAGAGAGCGAACTTGTAACCGATAGTGAGCTGGATTACGTTGTTGTAGCCCTTATCAGAATGCTTGAATACCTTTGTGCAGCCGATGTTGTAGCGAGCATCGAATACAAAGTTTGAATACTCATAAGAGAGACCTACTGGTACTGAAAGGTCGAATGTCTTAACGGCCTCGTCTGGCATGTCATCCTTAGCAACCATGAAACCTGGCTGGATACCAGCCTTCAGAGCGAGTCCCTGAGCTACATAGTAGTTCAATGTTACAGGTATATTGATATATCCTGGAGTCCAAGTTACGTGATCAGACTTTGTTCCCTGAGCAGAGTAGAGTGCACCAACAGCAAGACCTACCTTGTCTGTAGCCTGATACTGCAATTCTGCACCGGCAGCAAAGCCTGCCTTCCAATCACCGTCTGCGATAGTAGAAACGTTCAAACCTACCTTAGGCTGAATAGTTGTTGTACCTGCAGCCTGCTGTGCGAAAGCACCTACTGAAGACAGCACCATAGCTGCCATAACGAATAATTTTTTCATAATCTCTAATATTTTAAATTTATAGTATAATATGCTCGTATAGAGCATGAATAGTTATCAGTTTGTATGCTGATTCCACCATTTTTACTGGGTGCAAAGATATATTTTTTCTCTATTCGCTCCAAATTTTTTAAGCATTATTTTAAAATATGCAGCAAAAAATCACATATAAGTTTCTATTTCGTATGTTTTTAGCAATAATTATCCCAATTTTCTTGCATCGTATCTTAAAATGTTGTATCTTTGCAAAGTAAAAAAGAATAGCGTATGGGATTAGAATTTGGAAAATGGTTAATGGACGTTGCCAAATATATACTGACGGCGCTCTTACTTGCGACATTCCTGGGGGATATGAATTCCGCAGGTACTATTATAGTCTCTATAGTTTTGATGTTAGGAATGCTTGGCATCGGATTGTGGCTAGTAAAGAAATCGAGTAATAATAATAATAATAAGAAAGGAAAATAAATATGGATGCTCATGAACTTAATACTTGGCTTATATTAGGAACCCTTTTCTTGCTTTGTTTGGTAGGATTAGGAATCGGTATCTATGATACAATAAAACAGAAGAAAGAAAAAAGCCTTTCGGCTTAAAGGAAAATAATTATGACTACACAAGAAATTAATTTCGCAATGATTTGTGGAGCACTCATCCTGATTTGTCTTTTTGCTGTCGGGTTGATTATTCACGAAAAGAGCCAGCAAAAGAAGAATGCTCAATGGGAATAAAAAAATCCCCTATACAGTGTAAAAGATGTATAGGGGATTCTTTTATTCTTCCTCTTCGTCCCAGTCTTCTTCGTCAAATCCAAACATGGCTGGATCTACGAAGGCGTCCAGGGCTCGGCGTTCTTTCTTGGTTGGGCGACCAGTGCCTCTTGCTCTATCTACGAATCCGCTGATGCGGCTCATCTCCAGGAGCTCGTATTGCTTAGGGTCGGTTACGTTTTTATAGACACCATACAGCATCTTGGCGCCTACGCGCTGCTCTATGCAGTCGAGAACCTCGAAAGAGTAGGTGATAGGGGCTTTCTTTACGCTCACCACATCGCCACGCTTGATGATGAAGGAAGGCTTTCTGTTTACGCCTCCCACCATGACGCGGCCATTCTTACAGGCATCGGCAGCAATACTGCGGGTCTTGTAAATGCGGGCAGCCCAGAGCCACTTGTCTATTCTTGCTGATTCCTTCATAATTCTAATGTTTAATGTTAAATGTTAAATGTTAAATGAATAGCTCTGTCTCGCTAAGTTAACATTTAACACTTAACATTTAACACTTAATACTACTTCTTTCCTAGCTTATTGTATTGGTTCATGGTGATGTCGATACCAGCCAATACGAAGCTCTTGATAATCTCTACACCCAGGTCAATGGCCGGCTGCAACTGCTTCATGTCTTCCTCAGTATATTTGCCCAGCACCCAGTCTATCTGACCGCCACGTGGATAATCGTTGCCGATGCCCATGCGCAGGCGGGCATAGTTCTGACCGATAAGCTGCTGGATATGTCCCAATCCGTTATGGCCGCCGTTGCTGCCGTTTGCCTTCAGTCTGAAGGCACCCAGAGGCAGGGCGAGCTCATCGCTGATAACGAGCAGTCGGCTCTGGTCAATCTTTTCCTGATTCAGCCAATATCTTACCGCATTACCGCTGAGGTTCATGAATGTGGTAGGTTTGAGCAGGAAAATCTTTCTTCCCTTGAGCGTAGTCTCGGCTACGAAGCCATATCGTTTATCCTCAAAATGAATATTGGACGCTTTAGCAAAAGCGTCCAATACCATAAATC
>JAJXAL010000188.1:0-3703 GCA_021628325.1 Segatella copri
AGAACTCCATCTAAGAGTGTGATTGCGACCGAGATTGACCACAAACCATCTCAGGACGAAATCAATGAACTTTGTTGGCTTTATGGTGACGCGACTTTAGAGGACGCCCAGCAGTTGCAGGGCTTCTATGTCGGCCCACGCCGTGAAATGATTACTCCTTGGAGTACGAATGCCGTTGAGATTACTCAGAACATGAGTCTTAACGGCATTTCGCGTATCGAGGAGTACTTCCCTGTAGATAGCGAAGACGCTGAGCACGACCCTATGCTCCAGCGTATGTACAACGGTATCGGACAGGATGTGTTCACCGTGAATCACCAGCCAGAACCTATCAAGTACGTCGATGACCTCGAGAAGTATAACGAGGAAGAGGGTCTTGCCCTCAGCGAGGACGAAATGGCTTATCTCCACAAGCTGGAGAAAGAGAACGGACGCCCTCTCACCGACAGCGAAATCTTCGGTTTCGCACAGATCAACTCAGAGCACTGCCGCCACAAGATTTTCGGCGGCCAGTTTATCATCGACGGTAAGGAGATGGAGTCTTCTCTCTTCAACATGATCAAGAAGACCACCAACGAGAATCCTAACAAGATTCTCTCTGCTTACAAGGACAACGTGGCTTTCTCTCAGGGTCCTGTTATCGAGCAGTTTGCTCCAGCCGATCAGACTACCAGCGATTTCTTCCAGGTGAAGGATATCGAGAGTGTTATCTCTCTGAAGGCTGAGA
This sequence comes from Segatella copri, assembly GCA_021628325.1. Lineage (GTDB taxonomy): Bacteria > Bacteroidota > Bacteroidia > Bacteroidales > Bacteroidaceae > Prevotella > Prevotella copri_R. The sequence goes on from JAJXAL010000188.1 coordinate 728, forward strand.
CCCACAACTTCCCTACTACCGTAGAGCCTTTCAATGGTGCTGCTACCGGTACGGGTGGTGAAATCCGCGACCGTATGGGTGGTGGTGTAGGTTCATGGCCTATCGCAGGTACAGCCTGCTACATGACTGCTTATCCTCGCCTGAAGGATGACAACGGTAAGAGCGATGTTGAGCGCGACTGGGAAGACATCATGCCAGTACGTAAGTGGCTCTATCAGACTCCTGAGCAGATTCTGATCAAGGCTTCCAACGGTGCATCAGACTTCGGTAACAAGTTCGGTCAGCCTCTCATCACCGGTTCTGTGCTTACATTCGAGCACGAGGAGAATGGTGAGAAGTATGCATACGATAAGGTAATCATGCTTGCTGGTGGTGTAGGCTACGGCAAGAAGCGTGACTACAAGAAGGGTGAGCCACAGAAGGGCAACAAGGTTGTAGTAGTAGGTGGTGATAACTATCGCATCGGTCTTGGTGGTGGTTCTGTTTCTTCTGTAGATACAGGCCGTTACAGCAACGGTATTGAGTTGAACGCTGTTCAGCGTGCCAACCCTGAGATGCAGAAACGTGCCTACAACCTGGTTCGTGCACTCGTTGAGAACGATGAGAACCCAGTAGTCAGCATCCACGACCACGGTTCAGCCGGTCACTTGAACTGTCTCTCTGAGTTGGTAGAAGAGTGCGGTGGCGAAATCGACATGTCTAAGTTGCCTATCGGCGACAAGACTTTGAGCGCCAAGGAAATCATCGCCAACGAGAGCCAGGAGCGCATGGGCTTGCTCATCGACGAGAAGTATATCAGCGAGGTTCAGAAGATTGCCGACCGTGAGCGTGCTCCGATGTACGTGGTTGGTGAGACTACAGGCGATGCTCACTTCAGCTTCAAGCAGGCTGACGGTGTGAAGCCATTCGACCTCGATGTAGCTCAGATGTTCGGTCATACTCCTAAGACTGTGATGGTAGATGAGACCGTAGAGCGTAAATATGAAGATGTAACTTATTCTGCAGATAACCTCGACAAGTACTTGCAGCGTGTTCTCCAGATGGAGGCTGTGGCTTGTAAGGACTGGTTGACCAACAAGGTAGACCGTTCCGTAACAGGTAAGATTGCCCGTCAGCAGGGTCAGGGTCAGATTCAGTTGCCACTCTCAGACTGTGGTGTCGTAGCACTCGACTACCGTGGCGAGAAGGGTATCGTAACAGCAATGGGTCATGCCCCTCAGGCTGGTCTTGCCGATCCTAAGGCAGGTTCAGTACTCTCTGTAGCAGAGTCATTGACTAATATCGTATGGGCTCCATTGGCAGATGGCATGGACAGCATCAGCCTCTCAGCCAACTGGATGTGGCCTTGCCGCAGTCAAAAGGGTGAGGATGCCCGTCTGTACGAGGGTGTGAAGGCTTTGTCAGACTTCTGCTGCGCCATCCACGTAAACGTACCAACAGGTAAGGACTCTCTCTCTTTGACCCAGCAGTATCCTAACGGCGAGAAGATCATCGCTCCGGGTACCGTTATCGTAAGTGCTGGTGGTGAGGTTTCAGATGTCAAGAAGGTGGTTAGCCCAGTTCTCGTTAACGACAAGAACTCTAGCCTCTACCATATCGACTTCAGTTTCGACGAGCAGCGTCTCGGTGGTTCTGCTTTCGCTCAGAGTCTGGGCAAGGTGGGCAGCGATGTTCCTACCGTGAAGAACCCAGAATACTTCGTTGACTGCTTCAACGCTGTACAGGAACTCATCAACCGTGGTTGGGTAATGGCTGGTCACGATATCAGTGCCGGTGGTTTGATTACAACTCTCCTCGAGATGACATTCGCCAACGTAGAGGGTGGTATGAAGATCAACCTCCACGACATCGCAGATGCCGACATCATCAAGACTCTCTTCGCAGAGAACCCAGGTGTTGTCATCCAGGTAAGCGATGCTCACAAGGACGAGTTGAAGGCATTCTTCGATGAGAACGGTATCGGTTATGCCAAGATTGGTTATCCAGCTCCTGAGCTCCGCAAGATTATCATCAAGAAGGAAGGCTTCGAGCACGAGTTCGATATCGATGCATTGCGTGATGACTGGTATAAGACATCTTACCTCCTCGACCGCAAGCAGAGCATGAACGGTATGGCTAAGAAGCGTTACACCAATTATAAGAAGCAGCCTATCGAGATGAACTTCGGTTATGGCTTCAAGGGAACTCTCGCTAGCTACAGCCTCGACGCTAACCGTCGCAAGCCATCTGGCATCAAGGCAGCTATCATCCGTGAGAAGGGTACCAATGGTGAGCGTGAGATGGCATACTCTATGTATCTCGCTGGCTTCGACGTGAAGGACGTGATGATGACCGACTTGATTTCTGGTCGTGAGACTCTGGAGGATGTGAACTTCATCGTATTCTGCGGTGGTTTCTCTAACTCCGACGTTCTCGGTTCTGCCAAGGGTTGGGCTGGTGCATTCCTCTACAATCCTAAGGCTAAGGAGGCACTTGATAAGTTCTATGCCCGTGAGGATACCCTTTCACTCGGTATCTGTAACGGTTGCCAGCTGATGGTTGAGTTGAACCTCATCAATCCTGAGCACAAGCATCGTTCACACCTCTGCCACAACACATCCAAGAAGTTCGAGAGTACATTCCTCGGTTTGACTATTCCTCAGAACGACAGTGTGATGTTCGGTAGCCTGAGCGGTGATAAGCTCGGTATCTGGGTAGCTCACGGCGAGGGCCGTTTCTACTTGCCAGAGCCAGAGGATCACTACAACATCATTGCGAAGTACAACTACGCTGAGTATCCAGGTAATCCTAACGGCAGTGACTACAACGTAGCAGGTATCTGCTCTGCAGATGGTCGTCACTTGGCTATGATGCCACACTTGGAGCGTGCCATCTTCCCATGGCAGAACGCCTGGTATCCAGCTGATCGCCGCAACGACGAGGTAACTCCTTGGATTGAGGCATTTGTCAATGCACGTCAGTGGATTGAAGAAAGAG
>JAJXAL010000189.1:0-3691 GCA_021628325.1 Segatella copri
GCTAAGGTCATCACTCAGGGTCTCCCTGCTTCTCCAGGTGCTGCTTGCGGTCAGATTGTATTCCACGCTGACGATGCTCAGGAGTGGCACGAGGACGGCAAGAAGGTCATCATGGTTCGTATCGAAACATCTCCTGAAGACCTCGCAGGTATGTCAGCTGCCGAGGGTATCCTTACCGCTCGTGGTGGTATGACTTCTCACGCTGCCGTTGTAGCCCGTGGTATGGGTAAGTGCTGTGTATCAGGTGCCGGCTCTATCAATGTAGACTACAAGACTAAGACTGTTGAGATTGAGGGCGTAGTTTACAAGGAGGGTGATTACATCTCTCTGAACGGTTCTACTGGTCAGGTTTACGCAGGACAGATTGAGACAAAGGCTGCAGAGCTTTCAGGCGACTTCAAGGAGCTGATGGACCTCTGCGACAAGTATACAAAGATGGAAATCCGTACCAATGCGGATACTCCACACGATGCTGAGGTAGCCCGTGCATTCGGTGCCAAGGGTATCGGTCTGACACGTACAGAGCACATGTTCTTCGATGATCAGAAGATTGTAGCTATGCGTGAGATGATTCTGGCAGACTCTGTTGAGGGTCATGAGAAGGCACTTGCCAAGCTCCTCCCATATCAGAAGGCTGACTTCTATGGAATCCTCAAGGCAATGGATGGCTGCCACGTGAACATCCGCTTGCTCGACCCACCTCTCCACGAGTTCGTACCTCACGATTTGGCTGGTCAGCAGACCATGGCTAAGGAGATGGGTGTAAGCGTAGAGGAAATCAAGAAGCGTGTAAACTCTCTGGCAGAGAACAACCCTATGCTCGGTCATCGCGGTTGCCGTCTTGGTATCACATTCCCAGAGATTACAGCCATGCAGACCCGTGCCATCCTCGGTGCAGCCTGCGAGTTGAAGAAGGAAGGTTACAACCCATGTCCTGAAATCATGGTTCCGCTCATCGGTACCGTTCAGGAGCTCAAGCAGCAGAAGGCTATCATCCTCGCTACTTCTAAGGAAGTATTCGCTGAGTACGGCATAGAGGTAGAATTTGAGATTGGTACCATGATTGAGATACCTCGTGCTGCCCTTACAGCAGGTCAGATAGCAGAGGAGGCTCAGTACTTCTCATTCGGTACTAACGACTTGACACAGATGACCTTCGGTTATTCTCGTGATGACATCGCTTCCTTCCTCCCTGCATACATGGAGAAGAAGATTCTGAAGGTTGACCCATTCCAGGTTCTCGACCAGGAGGGTGTTGGTCAGCTCATCAAGATGGCAGTAGAGAATGGTCGTGCTACCCGTCCTAACCTCCGCACAGGTATCTGCGGTGAGCACGGTGGTGAGCCTTCATCAGTTAAGTTCTGCGCTAAGGTTGGCATGAACTACGCATCTTGCTCTCCATTCCGCGTGCCAATCGCCAGACTTGCGGCGGCGCAGGCTGCTGTAGAAGAATAAAGAATATTTGTTGATTATCAGTTAATTAAGAGGAAAGTCCTTTAAACAGGGGCTTTCCTCTTAATTCGTTTTTAGCAATAGTAGCACTAAAATGCTAAAAATGAAACGAAATGTTTAGAAAAGTTTTAGAGTAATTTTGTTTAACGTTTAGAGCGGGTTTAGAAGTTTTATGGCTACATTTAAGGTAATTGTTCAGAAACAGAGAAATGATGGCTTTTGGCCAGTTTACATCCGTATCACTCACAATCGTGGAGTGAAATATATAAGGACGGATAAGATTGTTGATTCTAAAGGTGTGGACAAGAAAAACAGAGAGGTTAAGGATCCTTTTGTCCTTCAGTCTTGTTCTGCAAGAATCGCAAAGTTTGCAGAGTTGTTGAATAAGGTGGAGATTAGAAAGTGGAGCGTCCATGATGTTGTGGCATATTTGGAGAAAGGTACTGCGGACATATGTTTTTCTGACTACGCTAGAAAATATCATGATGAAATGTATAATGATGGGCATGAGCGAAATGCAAGAAACTACGAATTGGCTTATCAGCATTTGGAAAGATATGCCGGAAGCAACAAGGTTATGTTCTCCCAGCTTACTACCCAGTTTATCAATGGTTGGATAAAAACTCTATCTAAGACAGCTAGAGCCAAGGAGATGTACCCTGTTTGTGTGAGACAGATTTTCAAGCAAGCATTGGCTGAGTTCAATGATTATGATAATGGTATGATTCGAATCACTACAAATCCTTGGCTAAAGGTGAAAATACCAAGTTCTGATGTTCCTGAGAAGAAGGCCATCACCATGGAAGAAGTTCGGGCGTTCTTTGCTGCCCCACTTCCAGAGAGCGACAGAGTCTTTCCTTTGCCAGAATTAGGCAGGGATGTTGCTATGATGGTCATGTGCTTGGCTGGTATCAATACCGTTGATATTTACAGGTTGAAGAAAGAGGACTATCATGATGGAATAATTGGCTATGAGCGAGCAAAGACAAGAAATGCCCGACGAGATAATGCTTATATCGAGATGCGAGTGCCTGGAATCATCCTGCCTTTATTTGAGAAGTATTTGGATAAGACCGAGTCGCCTTACTTGTTTAATTTCCACCAAAGAATGACTTCCAGTGACTCTTTCGGTGCCAATGTCAACATTGGCATAAGAAAAGTTTGCGAGAAATCACTTGGTATGAAGCATGATGAAACTTATTGCGTCTATACTTTTCGCCATACGTGGGCTACTGTGGCTCAAAATGAATGTGGGGCTACGTTGGCAGAGGTTGGCTTTGCAATGAACCACTCTGATCGCTATAGAGTTACGAGAACTTATGTGAAGCTAGATTTTACGCCAGCCTGGGAACTCAATGAAAAGGTGGTGGAGAAGATTTTCTTCACGGAAGATCGCTCTACTACTCATGTTTCAGATGAGAAAGGTGACCATTTCGAAAGATTCTCATATAAGCAGCTCATCAAAGGTACGCTGTATTATAGAGGCAAGGCTCTAGTGAAGGTGGAAGATGTCGGCTTCAATAATGTAAATGATGTTATTGAACATCTTATGGCTAGAATGCCGGATACCATACCTGCAAGAACGATGGTTCAAATCCGTATCGAAAACAAAGATAAGGGGCAAACTAAGGATTATAGTAGAATAGTGAAATAAATATTAGTAATAACTTGCAAGTTACGAAAAAGTTTCGTAACTTTGCCATCAAATTAAAGTAAAATGACAACAGAAAAATGAGAAAGAAAGGTTTATCAGAGAAACTGTAATCAAGTATTTCTTTGACATGAGCAAATCTACATACACTATCATGGTCTTGGGTGGATTGGCGGCACTTTTTAAAATAATAAAGACAGACCAAGATGGCACGGTATCGGCTATATACTTGGGGATTGTCTTGACAATAGTCTTGGCTATAATTGGATTAATAATATCAAAAAGATAAAATTATGAATGCTTTAGGATTAACTTTTGCTATTTGCTTAGTGCCAGCATTGGCTTTTTTAGCATGGCTTTATACCCCATGGGGTAAGAAATGGTCTAAAGAACTTTGAGTATTAAGACAAAGAGAGGTGGCAAAGTTGATTTGTTTCCTCTTTTTGGTTTCGGCTGCTCCCTGTTCAGTCGCAGCCAACAAACGAACCGTTCAGCTTCGCCTGTAAAGCGGTATTGCCGATGGGTGTCTTGGCAAATGTTCCAAATAGTAGCTGTTTGGAACATTTGCGCTTTTCTTATGTCTATGGC
>JAJXAL010000190.1:0-3674 GCA_021628325.1 Segatella copri
AGATAAGTGAAATTTCTGACATGGCAAAATCCTGAGCAACTTTTTGTTGCTCAGGGTATTATAAAAGTTAAAATTTATAGTGTTGCGGAATTAAGGTATATGTCTCGGTTACCCATCCATAGAAGTTCACAACTCTCAGATTTCGGAGTCTATCTGAAGACCGTCATCTCTCGGACATCGGCATCTTCAGAAAGATACGCCTTTTCTCATACCGACGATTATTATTTCTTTGGCTTCATAGAGGGTGGGCAATGCTGTTTGAATATTGATTTCGAGGAATACACTTTCGGGAAAGGAAGTCTGGCTATCATTCTACCCGGGCAGGTGCATCGTATCATCGACGCTTCCAATCTTTCTGCAAAATTTCTGGTTGTCGACTCGGTATTGGTGGATAAGGAGGAAAAACGAACGCTTGAGAGATACGGTCGCCCTCAAATACAACTATCCGACATATCGGAACAGAAACTATTATTATCACTTCTTGACAGCAAACTGAGTGGCATGGAAAATCCATCTGCCAAAGCAGTCGTTCAGCGACTGACCACCGTCATTGTAGGGTTAGTCGTGGAGAACATTGTAAATGCAACGATAGCTCAATCCAAATTGCAGGGGACAGTGACCAGACACAAGGAAATAGTATGGGAATTTCGGGATTTGTTGGAAAGCAATATCCGAAGCAAACGTTCGCCATCATTCTATGCCGGGCGGCTGAACATTACCGTTGCCTACCTGAATGAAGCTGTAAATTCTGTTCTGGGGACAAGTGTGAGCCACCATATCCAAAACGAGATTATTTTGTTGGCTAAACGTCAATTGGTCTATACTACAGATTCCATCAAAGAGATTGCACATAGTTTAGGCTTTAACGATTACTCCTACTTCACACGGCTGTTTACCAAGGTTGCAGGCGTTTCTCCCACGCTCTTCAGAAGGACTTACCACGAATAGTGCTATCATTACCGTTGTCCGTCTATTGTGAAAGCTTGTATTTCACCGTACCTTTGCAGCGAAATTTATTCACTTAAAAAGAAAGGATTATAAGAATGAACAACGCTGTTAATATTTTGCGAGAAGGAAGTATGATGAAAGCCCTGACAAAGTTGGGGATACCTATTGTCATCGCAATGCTGATTATGGCAATATACAATGTGGTAGATACTTTTTGGGTTGCACGTCTTGGAACTCTTCCTGTCGCCGCTGTATCGGTTGTTTTCCCTATATCGTTGTTATTTCTTGGGATAGGACTGATGTTCGGTGTCGGAGGCGGAGTGTATATATCCCGTCTGTTGGGAGCGAAACAGGTTGTCAAGGCAAGTCAGGTCGCTTCCGTCTCAGTGATAACCTCTGTGATGTTGGCAGCTCTCATTGCACTTGTGTGCAATGCGTTCCTGCCGGACATCCTACTTTTCATGGGAGCAAACGAGGAGATGATAAGTTTGGCAGAATCCTACGGCAGGCTTTTTATCATCAGTTGTGTCATAGGGACATTGAATGTGTCCATGTCCAATATCATTGTTTCACAAGGTGCGTCGAAGACATCTGCGTCGGCAATGATCATCGGCTCTATCGTTAATGTTGCATTAGACCCCTTGTTTATATACACTTTCAATTGGGATGTGGAAGGTGCTGCATGGGCAACTATTCTTTCAAGAATCATCACGACAGCTATTTACATCCGTTTCCTTACGAAAGCAGAGGTAAAAGTATCTCTTGCCTTGTTCGCTCCCACGATAAGAATATACGCAGACATCATTAAGATTGGTATCTCTATGCTCTTTTTGCAACTACTCCAGACCCTTTCCATCTGTTTGTTGCAGAAAGCCGCTGTGAAATATGGGGCAGAGGCTGTTGCGGCTGTGGGTATCGTCCTGAAAATCGTCACATTGGGAACAAACGTGGTCTTCGGATTTGTAAAAGGACTCCAACCTATGGCAGGCTATAACTACGGGGCAGGCAATTTTCAAAGATTAAGGGAAGCGGTGTGCTGTTCTCTGATACTCTCAACCTCGTTTTGTGTGCTCTGGAGTATTCTTATAGTCATTTTTACCTCTCCTATCATCAGTTGTTTCGGTAAAGACGAAACAATGCAGGAAATAGCAAGAATTGCGCTTAGAGCCAATACGATTATGTTCTTCACTTTCGGATTCCAATTTGTGTATTCCACACTATATATGGCAATCGGAAGAGCAAGGCAAAGTCTTCTGCTAAACATCGGACGGCAAGGTTTGTTTTTTATCCCTATAATATTGCTGCTTCCATCGTATTGGGAACTAAATGGAGTGCTTTATGCACAGCCTATTGCCGACGTCTTTGCAACTTTAATGACACTGTTCTTTGCTGTCCGAATTCATAAGGAGATAGGTCATAAATCACATATTACAACAGAGAATCTGCAATGTTGAACCATAAAAGATATAATCCTCAAATCCGCAACCTATAGGGTTTAGTGGGATTTTGCTTGCAAAGCGACAAAATTCATTTTATTGTACATATTTCTTGCACAACAGAAATGCCGCAGACACAAAATCCCCTTACCCCAGTAACCTCAATTCCGTTAATTCCGATTGTTGTTTTCAATAATTCAGCAGAGTTGAAAGTTCATGTCAGTAACCATATAGTTGTAAACAGATGTAATTTAAATTGGGGCAATATCCCAATATCATGACATTATTCTAAATGCTACACAAGTAGATAGAATTGTCAATACTATTCAACGATATTACACAATAGCTGACAAGGAAGAAATAAGACAGCACGAACACAATGTTCACGACAGGCAATATAGAGCAAAGAGTTTAATAAGGCAAGGCGTTTGCCCGCAATGTGGTGGTCAGTTAGTTTTACGCAAAGGAAGATATGGCTCTTTTTATGGGGGTTCAAACTATCCTAAATGCAAGTTTACACTAAATAAATGAGAGGGGAATGTATTAAATTTATTTCCCTCTCATTTAGTTTAGTTAGTTTCCAGAAACTTTATTTTGAGCTTTTGATAGCCCGTTTTATGCGATTTGATTCTTGCAAAAGCTTATTGGCTATACTATCTTTATAAGTAGCCATTTCATGATGATGGCGAATAGAATCCTCGTAGGCAGCAACACGATTTCTTACATCATCAATAACTTTCTCATCTCGGCAAACAGAAAAATGCTTTTCGAGGTATCGAACATTTGGGTCGTCAGATGGAAGAACCATCGTCAATGCCCGATATTTCAAGTCTGCTACCTCCCAAGCTTGATACTCTCGCCATTGGGCTAGGTTGCCCCAAATGGAGATGACAAGAGATAGAGCCAAGCCTCCAATGAAAAGAAGAACATACTTTGAAGTTGGCTCGAAGCGATGGGTGACAATCTTCTTTTGAGGTGTATTACCCATTGCGTGAAGTTTGTCCTGCACAACTTTTGATGTGGCGTTTTGCTCTTGCTTCAACTGACTAATGGTATCAAACAAGAGTTTGCTTCGCTGTTTATCTTTACTTATTTCTTTCTTGGTAAGGTCGGTAAAGATGCAGATAGCCTCTCTTAATTTTGCCATTTTTCCAATAGTTTCCTCTTCTTTTGCAGATACAGAAAGGATGGCTTTTTCAAGTTTGCTTGTGTCAATACTTGCAGGGCTGAGAACTGTTTCCGCTCCTGCGTTCTTTGTGGAGACAGAAAGTTCATCAACTTTCTGCTCCA
>JAJXAL010000264.1:0-1037 GCA_021628325.1 Segatella copri
TCTTTCTGCTTTTCTATTTCTTCCTTAAGTTGCTGTTCTGTAGGAAGATATGTAAGATATTTTGAAGCAAATAATTGCTTGCTGTCGTGCAGGATGGAAAATCTTGCGATATCCTGGCTGGTTTCCGAACAGAGTAATATGCCGATGGTCGGATTGTCGCCTTCCGTGCGTTTCAGTTCATCATACATTCTTACATACATATCCATTTGTCCCACGTCCTGATGGGTGATCTTGGTCGTCTTCAGGTCGATCAGTACAAAACATTTCATCAGGTAATTGTAGAATACCAGGTCTATGTAGTAGTCCTGGGTATCGGTGATGATGTGCTGCTGTCGCTCTACGAAGGCATAGCCTTTGCCCATCTCCATCAGAAATTTCTGAAGATGGGTGATGATGGCACTCTCCAGTTCGCTTTCCGAGAAGCTCATGTCTCGGGATAAGCCCAAGAATTCTGTCACCATTGGCGACTTGATGAACATGGCAGGTGAGTCTGCGTATCCTTTTGTAAGGGTTTTCATCTCGTTCTCTACCTCATCTTTATGCTCATTGCTGGTTTGCAGGAGTCGATAATAGTATTGTGAGGCAACATTGCGGTCGAGGGTTCTTGTGCTCCACATTTGCTCTGACGATTCCTTTAAATACCATAGACGAGCTTCTGCATCTGTAACTCTTAGAATACTCTTTAGATGAGTCCAAGTAAGATTTTGCACGCGCGCGTGCAAAATCTCCCAATCAGGAAAATATTGGTATAATTGCTTGAAATAGGCAAGGTTACGAACACCATAGCCGGAGCCGAACTCAGTCGTCAACTGCTGAGATATGGACTTGATGAGCTGTATTCCATAATCAGCACGCTGCTTGCCAAGCTGCTCTTCTTCAACAATACGTTTGCCGATTTCCCAGTTTGAGCGTATCAGGGTTTCGTTGATAGATTGATACGCCTTGTTTCTTGCCCTTGTGATGATGGTTCTGATATCATCTATGACATGTGCATCTATATTTATAATATTCTTTTCCATCTATATATTTTTTCATTT
>JAJXAL010000265.1:0-1032 GCA_021628325.1 Segatella copri
TACCAAGGCATCGTATCTTGCCATCATCAAGTCGAATGCCTTCTTTTCCATTGTTACTACTTCCATATTCTCTGTTTTATTGGTTCAACAAATTCGGGTGCAAAGTTAATGTGTGTATGTAGAAAAACAATGAAAATGAATAACTGTGGCAGTGCTTTTCTGGGGTTTGCCGACCGCTTGGCAAGAAAAATCAAGAAAATTATACGTGGGTCATTAATGAGTTGTTAAACGGGTATTTCGCAAATGGTTAATTTTGCCGCCGAGAAATAAAAACAACGAATTATATAACATTTCAAACGGAATTAGAATGGAAGTAATAACAATGGAAAGTGCAGCCTTCAAAAAGCTGACAGAACAAATTGCCGAAGTGGCTGAGTTAGTAGGTTTCATCGCCTCCAACGCAATTGAGAATACCCAAAGAAGAAAAATGGAACCTGTGTTGACAAACGATGACGTAACAAAAATGTTGGGCATTAGCAAGCGAACCTTGCAGCGTCTGCGCTCCAGCAACTGTATCCAGTACATTATGGTGCGTGGGCAATGCAGATACAACATCCATACTATACAGAAATTGCTTGAGGAACGAACAATAGCAAAGGAAACATGAGCATGGAAGATGGAACATTGAGAAAACTGGAGTTATATCTCCATGACCTACACAAAAAGATAGACGGCATCTACGACATGCTGATGTTGAGACACGAACGAGAGACGGAGCAAAAAGGAAGTTCTGCCATCAATGAAAAATTGCTTGACAACCAAGACCTCTGCCTCTTATTTCAAATCTCCCCTCGTTCCCTTCAACGCTATCGCAGTCTGGGAGTGCTTCCCTACAAGCGTTTGGGGCAGAAAACATACTACACGGAAGAGGATGTGATGCAGTTTGTAGAGAATAATGTCAAAGAATTCAAGAAAGAGAATGTGGAGCATTACTTGACTCGCATTCATCAGAAATTCAAATAACAACAGTATTCACCATTAAAAATTTACAATTATGGTACAAAAGAAAAAGAGTGATGAACAGGACGTGCT
>JAJXAL010000047.1:0-30923 GCA_021628325.1 Segatella copri
CAACTGACTCTTAATCAGTGGGTCTAGGGTTCGAATCCCTAAGGGTGTACAAAAAGAGCATTTCTTAACAGAAATGCTCTTTTTTGTTTTATATTTCTCCATACCATTTCATATCACCTTTAAATATCACTTTATATCTCTTGAAATATCACTATAAAAAAGTTGCAGCCATCCAAAGTTTACACCCAGACAACCGCAACCAATTTACCAATCAAAAATATCTAAAATCTTATCCCGCCATCATTACACAACTCTACTATCAACAGAAGAGCCAGTAAAGAACTGCCAGCACTGCTACCATAACAACAGCTACCATTGCTTTAATCATGCAGGTAGCCACCTTCTTTAAGACAAACAGTCCTACAACAAGGACTACCAATGCCAGCGCATAATATCCAAAATCATTCATATCACATTATTATATAGCATAAACTACCAATCAGTATTCATCACCCTATCAACGATCATTCTTTAATGACCTGCGGAATTCAGCCGGTATCGGAGTTTCAAATTCCATAGGCTGATGCGTTACGGGATGATAGAAACACAACACATAGGCATGCAGGCACAAGCGCTGGCATGGATCATCACCATTACCATACTTAACATCACCACACACCGGATGCCCCATATCAGCTGTATGAACACGAATCTGATTCTTACGGCCCGTTTCGAGTTTGAACTCCACCAGAGAATGAGCCGTTGTACGCTCTAATGTATGGAAATGGGTAACAGCATACTTGCCGCCATTATCCGTATCACTACTGTAAGTAATATAAGCCTTGTTATCTTTCAGCCAGTTGGCAACGGTACCTTCATCTTCTTCCATCTCTCCGGAAACCAGAGCTACATATCTGCGGTCGTACACATTATGATGCCAATCATCCTCCAAAGCCAGTTCCGTCTGCTTATCTTTGGCATAAATCATCAAGCCCGAAGTATCACGGTCAAGTCGGTGTACTACATGCGCCTGGCAGTTCTGGCGAGTCTTATGAAAATAATCATCAAGTACCGTTTTCACATTCAGAGTAGAATGACCGGCTGCCATACTCAAGATACCAATGTTTTTCTCGACAACAATCAGATATCTGTCTTCATAAACAATCTTAAGGTATCTGCTTTTAAATACCTCCTGATTCTTCTTTGTCTTGCTCACACTCACCTTCATACCCGGCTTCAGGGCATAATCAAACTGGGTAATGGTTTTGCCATTTACCTTGATTCCCCTACCCTGCAGAGTCTGCTTCACCTTGGTCTTGCTAGGTCCCTTCACATTCTCCATCAGCCATTCCAGCAACGGAGCAGGTTTTTCTACCTTGTAATGCTCATATTCATTAGGGTTTCCGTAGCCATAAGCATTATTGGTATGCTTATTAAAATTTCCTTTTCTATTTTGTTGTCTCATATTGTTATCGATATCATTTTCTTAACATGAAAAACACAGAATCAATGCTGCATTTTCTCCGTTTCAGCCTACAAAAGTAAGACTTTTCTGCAAAATAACAAAAAGCCACCATGTTTTTAACTAAAAATTAGTAACTTTTGCCAATAAATCATTGTGTTTCAAATATTTTTTTGTAATTTTGCAGCTGAATTAAAGATATAATCAGAATAAAAGATATTTAGGAACAAATAATGATTACAGTACAAAATCTTGCGATCCAATTCGGAAAGAGAGTGCTTTACAAGGATGTAAACCTCAAGTTCACTCATGGTAATATTTATGGTATCATCGGTGCTAACGGTGCCGGAAAATCTACTTTCCTCCGCGCTATCAGCGGCGACCTTGAACCAAACAAGGGTACAGTAGAAATGGGGCCAGGCGAGCGACTTTCTGTCTTGGAACAGGACCACTTCAAATATGACGATTTCCGCGTGATGGATACCGTTCTGATGGGCCATCAGCCATTATGGGAAAACATGAAGGAGCGCGAGCGCCTCTATGCTAAGCCAGAGATGACAGAAGAAGATGGTAACCTCGCTGCAGAGCTGGAGCTCAAGTTTGCAGAAATGAATGGTTGGGAGGCTGAAAGCAATGCCGCACAACTTCTGCAGAACCTCGGTGTAAAGGAAGACCGTCACGACAAACTCGTAGGTGAACTCTCTAATACAGAGAAGGTGCGCGTGATGCTGGCAAAGGCACTCTTCGGCAACCCAGACAACCTCCTTCTCGATGAGCCTACCAACGACCTCGACCTCGACACAGTTGAGTGGTTGGAAGACTATCTCAGCAATATTGAACAGACCGTACTCGTAGTATCTCACGACCGTCACTTCCTCGATGCAGTAAGTACCCAGACCGTAGATATCGACTTCGGTAAGATTACGATGTTTGCAGGTAACTACTCTTTCTGGTACGAGAGTTCTCAGTTGGCTCTCCGCCAGGCTCAGAACCAGAAGATGAAGGCTGAAGAGAAGAAGAAGCAGTTGGAAGAATTCATCCGCCGATTCTCAGCTAACGTTGCCAAGAGTAAGCAGACTACATCCCGCAAGAAGATGCTGGAGAAGCTGAACGTTGAAGAAATCCGTCCATCAAGCCGTAAATACCCAGGCATCATCTTCCAGATGGACCGTGAGCCAGGTAACCAGATTCTGGAGGTAGAGGGACTGAAAGCATGCGACGAAGACGGAACAGTGCTCTTCGACAAAGTAAACTTCAACATAGAAAAGGGCGAGAAGGTAGTATTCCTCTCTCACAACCCTAAGGCGATGACCGCACTCTTCGAAATCATCAACGGCAACCGAAAGGCTGACGCAGGTGACTACAAGTGGGGTGTTACTATCACAACAGCTTATCTCCCACTCGATAATACAGAATTCTTCCAGAGCGACAAGAACCTGGTAGACTGGTTGAGCCAGTATGGTCCAGGTAACGAAGTTGCCATGAAGGGCTACCTCGGAAGAATGCTCTTCAGCGGCGAAGAAGTACTGAAGAAGGTAAATGTCCTCTCCGGAGGTGAGAAGATGAGATGTATGATTGCACGCATGCAGTTGCAGAACGCCAACTGCCTGATTCTTGATACACCAACCAACCACTTGGACCTGGAGAGTATTCAGGCATTCAACAACAACCTGGTAGGTTTCAAGGGCAACATCCTCTTCTCTAGCCACGACCACGAATTCATCAACACCGTGGCAAACCGTATCATCGAGCTCACTCCATCAGGCACCATCGACAAGCTCATGTCTTATGATGAGTATATCTACGATGAAGCTATCAAGGAGCAGAAGGCTAAGATGTACGGATTCTAAACAGAAAGTTATTCTGCTGTTTTAAACAGCAACCACAAATTATCTTATAATTTAATAGTGCCAATTCGATGAGAATCGGGTTGGCACACTTTTTGTCAAACAACCAATAACAAGAATTATCATGTTTAAAAAATTTAAGACTATGTCAAAAGAAAAAGAAATCAATATAGAGGACGGAAACGTTCAGGAGACTGTTCAGAACGAAAATAATGAGCAGACAACTCAAAATGAAAATACTGAGGAAAATCAGAATACTGACAACAAGGCAGAAGAAGGTGACAACAATACAGACGCTGCTGACAAGAAGGCAGAAGAGATTGATCCTTTAACAAAAGCACAGCAAGAGGTAGAGGAACTCAAGAAACAGTTACTCTATAAGACTGCTGAGTTTGAGAATTACCGCAAGCGTACCCTCAAAGAGAAAGCAGAACTGATTTTGAATGGCGGCGAGAAGACTGTAGCTGCTATTCTGCCTATTCTCGACGACTTTGAGCGTGCCATCGCTGACAAGAGCGAAGACCCTAAGGCTATCAAGGAAGGTGTCCAGATGATTTTCAACAAGTTCGTAAAGACACTCGAAGGTCTTGGCGTAAAGAAGATTGAAACAAACGACAAGGATTTCGATGTAGATTTCCACGAGGCTATTGCTATGGTTCCGGGAATGGGCGATGACAAGAAGGGAAAGATTATTGACTGCGTCCAGACAGGTTATACGATGAACGACAAGGTGATTCGCCATGCCAAGGTAGCTGTAGGTCAGTAAGAAAGAAATATCAAGAATTATTTTTCAAAATCCAGAACATTCTATTAGAATTCTGTAAGAAAATTCAATATTTGAAATAAGCAAATGGCTAAGAGAGACTATTATGAGGTGCTGGGCGTAGACAAGTCGGCATCAGAAGACGAAATAAAGAAGGCGTATCGAAAGATTGCCATCAAGTATCATCCAGACCGCAACCCTGGCAACAAAGAGGCGGAAGAGAAATTCAAGGAAGCTGCCGAAGCTTACGAAGTTCTCCACGATGCCCAGAAGCGCCAGCAGTATGACCAGTTTGGTTTCGACGGTCCACAAGGTGGATTCGGCGGATTTGGCGGTGGTGCCAGCATGGACATGAACGACATCTTCTCTATGTTTGGAGATATCTTTGGCGGACACGGCGGTTTCAGCGGCTTTGGTGGCGGCGGTTTCGGTGGCGGCTCACAGAAGCGGGTTTACCAGGGTGGCGACCTTCGCGTAAGAGTAAAACTGACTCTTCAGGAAGCAGCAACAGGTGTTACCAAGCGCTTCAAGATTCGCAAGGATGTAACTTGCTCTGCATGTCACGGAACAGGTTGCGAAGGTGGTGCCCAGCCAGAAACATGTCCGGAATGTCATGGAAGCGGCTATGTTTTAAAAACGGTGCGCAGTATGTTCGGCATGATGCAAACTCAGGCTGCATGTACAAAGTGTGGCGGTGAGGGAACTATCATCAAGAACAAATGTAAGGAATGCGGTGGTGACGGAATCGTGAAGGGCGAGGAACTCGTAGAAATCAATATTCCTGCAGGTGTCGACAACGATATGGTTGTTACCGTTGAAGGAAAGGGTAACCAAGGCAAGCACAATGGTCTCTACGGAAACCTACAGGTAATGGTAAGCGTAGAAAAGAACGATGATTTCGAGCGTGTTGGTCAGGACTTATACCATAATCTTGTTCTTGACTTTGCAACTGCCACTTTGGGTGGCGAGGTAGAAGTCCCTACCTTGGATGGCAAGACGAAGATCAAAATAGAACCTGGCACACAACCTGGCAAACAGATTCGTTTGCGTGGCAAAGGTATGCCGGCTATTAAGGGATATGGTTATGGCCGTGGTGATATTATCGTCAATATTACCGTTTTCGTACCTACCTCTCTGACCAAGGAAGAAAAGGATCTTGTTGTGAAATTCAAGGAATGCGATAATTTCAAAGCAGATAATGCAGAGAAGAAATCTCTCTTTGAAAGTTTCAAGAATCTCTTTAAAAAATAAACAGTAAAGAGCAATCCCCGAAGAGGGCGAACTATCTTCGAAAGAACGGTTCGCTCTTTTCGGGGATTATCTGTATATATAATAAGGTATAACATATAACATGAATTATCAAGAAACTGTTGAATATCTTTTCACCAGCACGCCGGTTTTTGAAAAGATTGGAGCCAAGGCATACAAACCTGGGCTTGATACGATGTATAAAATGGATGAACACTTCGGACATCCTCATAACCAATATAAATGTATCCACATTGCAGGAACCAACGGAAAAGGTTCATCATCCCATACCCTTGCTGCAATCCTGCAGAGCCAGGGCTATAAGGTCGGCCTGTTCACATCTCCACATCTTGTAGATTTCAGAGAACGCATTCGCGTAAATGGTGAAATGGTAAGCGAAGAGTATGTAATCGACTTTGTAGAAAACAACCGGAAATTCTTCGAACCGCTACATCCTTCGTTCTTTGAACTGACCACCATGATGGCATTTCTGTATTTTGCAGAACAAAAGGTAGACTTTGCCGTCATCGAAGTTGGATTGGGAGGAAGACTGGATAGTACCAACATCATCACTCCTATCCTATCCGTTATCACGAACATCAGTTTTGACCACACCCAATTCCTCGGGAATACACTCGGCGAGATTGCAGGCGAAAAGGCGGGTATCATCAAGCCACAGATTCCTGTCGTTATTGGCGAATGGAACGAAGAGACCCAACCTGTATTCATCAAGAAAGCCCATGAGCAGAATTCTCCCATCCATTTTGCACATGCAACTGACACAGACATGAACTTCGAACTGAAAGGCAACTATCAGAAAAAGAACTTCTGCACCATATCCGCAGCCGTAGAATGCCTGAAGGAAGAAGGAATAGAAATCAAAGATGAAAGCATAAAGAACGGCTTCGAACATGTATGCGAGCTGACAGGCTTACGTGGCAGATGGGAAAAACTCAACGAACACCCTCTCACCATCTGTGATACAGGACATAATCTTGCCGGATGGGAGTATCTGGAACCTCAGATTGCATCCGTCAAAGCCGATACGAAACATATTGTCTTCGGAATGGTTGACGACAAAGATGTAGAGCATGTAATGGGACTATTAGAAAAGTTGCCAAAAGAAAGCACGATTTTCTATTGGACACAGCCATCAACAAAAAGAGCGATACCGGTAGACAAATTATACGGATACGCACAAAAGCACGGCTTGAACGGAACATGCTATCAAACTATCGCACAGGCATTTAACAAAGCAAAAGCAAACGCAAAAAAAGATGATTTTATCTTTATTGGCGGATCAAGTTACGTCGTTGCCGATTTGCTATCAGAATCGTTTTAGGATTTTTTAAATCAAAAAGTTCATAAAATATTTGTAATACTCATTTTTTTTTAGTTACTTTGCAGTACATTACTTAAACCAAAGTAAGGTAACTAAAAAAAGTGAGATATTATGAATACAGAACCAGCAAATAAGTGTGGTTTGAAAAGAGAAGATTTTCAGACCACAGTGAATGGCAAGAAGACTGATCTCTTCGTGTTGAGAAACAAACAAGGCAACGAAGTTGCAGTGACTAACTATGGTGGAGCAGTCGTAGCCATCATGATGCCTGACAAGGATGGCAACTATGCCAACCTCATCCAGGGTCATGACAACATACAGGACGTCATCAACTCACCAGAGCCATTCTTGAGTGTGCTCATCGGTCGTTATGGCAACCGTATTAAAGAAGGCAAGTTCATACTTCACGGCAAGGAGTATCACTTGGCATGCAACGATGGTCCCAACCACCTGCATGGTGGACCTACAGGTTTCCACACCAAAGTTTGGGATGCAACCCGCATGAGTGATAGCGCTGTCGTATTGAAATACACGAGCCCTTATGGTGAAGAAGGCTTCACTGGTGAGTTGACAGTTTGGGTAGCTTACACATTGACCGACGACAATGAGTTCGTTATCAAGTATCAGGCTACAACCAACAAGACAACCATCTGCAACCTGACACATCACGCTTTCTTCTCAATCCAGGGTATTGCTAATCCTACCCCAACAGTTGACAATATCATCTGTGAGGTAAACGCAAACTACTATCTCCCTATCGATGAGTATTCTATCCCTACAGGTGAGATTTTGAAGGTTGAGGGCACACCATTCGATTTCCGTACACCAAAGCCAATTGGTCAGGACATCAATGCAGACAACGAACAGATCAAGAATGGTCAGGGCTATGACCACAACTATGTATTGAACAAGACAGAAGAAGGTGAGTTGAGTTTCGCTGCCCGTATAAAAGACCCTGTAAGCTGCCGTACCATGGAGGTTTATACCACAGAACCAGGTTTGCAGATGTACACAGGTAATTTCCTTGCAGGTATCTCAGGACAGTTTGGTGCAACATTCCCACGTCGCAGTGCAGTCTGCTTCGAGGCACAGAAGTTCCCAGACACTCCAAATCACACCTATTTCCCAAGTTGCAGATTAAATCCGGGTGAAACATACACCCAGAAGACAATCTATAAGTTTGGAATTGACAAATAAATCAGAATAAATCATGGGGCAGGTACTCTCTAAACAGCACTTGCTCCATTTTCGCGCTTGAATGACAAAACTCATCCAGCGCGACAACAATCTTAAAGAGAAGTCTTAACGTCTTTAAAGAAGAAACAACCTCTTAGAAGAAAAGAGTAGCAACCTCTTTACCATAAAAGAGAATCAATAACCTCTTCAAAAAGAGTATAAACAAGCTTTTCGCAAATAATAATAACAAATAACAATATCAACTATCAAAAAAAATGGAAAACCAAAGTAAAAATGGCAATATCATCGCCATTATCACGATGATGTTCCTCTACGCCATGATTTCGTTCGTAACGAATTTGGCTGCTCCTATCGGAGTTATTTGGAAAAATGTATTCGCTGACAGCGGAAGTGCTAACATGATCGGTATGTTGGGTAACGCCATGAACTTCTTGGCTTACCTCTTCATGGGTATCCCTGCAGGTAAGTTGCTCACCAAAATCGGTTACAAGAAGACCGCCCTCACCGGTATCGCTACCGGATTCGTAGGCGTGCTCATCCAGTTCCTTTCCGGTAAGTTCGGTGCCGACATATCAGGCTTCGCCGTTTACCTCTTCGGTGCGTTCATCTCAGGTTTCGCAGTTTGTATTTTGAATACTGTTGTAAACCCAATGTTGAACCTCATCGGTGGTGGTGGTAACCGCGGTAACCAGTTGAACCTCATCGGTGGTACATTGAACAGTTTATCCGGAACTTTAACCCCAATGCTCGTAGGTGCCCTTATCGGTACTGTTACTGCTAATACCAAAATGGTAGATGTGAACCTCGTGCTTTACATTGCCCTTGCCGTATTCGCAGCAGCATTCGTTATCTTGAACTTCATCCCTATCCAGGATCCAGAGATGGGTAAGACTACAGACAAGACTGTATTCGAGCATTCACCATGGGCTTTCCGCCACTTCAACCTCGGCGTTATCGCAATCTTCGTTTATGTAGGTGTTGAGGTAGGCATTCCTGGAACATTGAACTTCTACATTTCTGATACAACAGCAAATGGTGGTGGTTTCATCAATGGTACAGCCTTGGCAAATGCAGCAGCTATCGGTGGTTTCGTTGCAGGTACATACTGGCTTCTGATGCTGGTTGGTCGTCTTTGCTCCAGTTTTATTGCTGACAAGGTATCTAGCCGCATGATGATGATGATTGCCAATGGTGCAGGTATGATCTTTATCGTCCTCGCCGTACTTCTCGGCAAGTCAACAACAGTAGAAATGCCTGTATTTACAGGTACATCATTCCAGATGGTTACAGTGCCTATCGCTGCCATGTTCCTGGTACTCTGCGGTCTCTGCACTTCTATCATGTGGTCTTCTATCTTCAACCTTGCTACTGAGGGTCTTGGCAAGTATACAGCCCAGGCTTCAGGTATCTTCATGATGATGGTAGTAGGTGGCGGATTGATGCCATTGGTACAAAACTTCATCGCAGACAACGCTGGCTATATGGCTAGTTACATTGTGCCTCTCATCTGTATGGCATACATGTTCTTCTATGCTGTAGCTGGTTGCAAGAACATCAACAAGGATATTCCTGTTGATTAATAACACGAAATAAATTAGCCCTAAGGCATATATAGTCTTAGGGCTAAATCATATAATCAAATCTTTAGTAACAACACAACAAAAACTTAACTAATTATGGATATTGAAAAAGTAAGAAGCCGATTCATCAAGCATTTCGATGGTAAAACAGGTAACATCTACATGTCACCAGGTCGTATTAACTTGATTGGTGAGCATACCGATTATAATGGTGGATTTGTTTTCCCAGGTGCAGTAGATAAGGGTATCATGGCAGAAATCCGTCCTAACGGAACAGATACCGTCATGCTCTACTCTATCGACTTGAAGGACCGTGTAGAATTCAAGGTTAATGATCCTGAAGGTCCTCGCGCTTCATGGGCACGTTACATCTATGGTGTTTGCCAGGAGATGAAGGCATTGGGCGTTGACGTAAAGGGTTTCAATGCAGCATTCTATGGTGATGTGCCTCTCGGTGCTGGTATGTCTTCATCTGCTGCTCTTGAAAGCTGTTTTGCTTTTGCTTTGAACGACCTTTTCGGTGACAACAAGGTTTCTAAATGGGATCTCGTTCTCGCAGGCCAGGCTACTGAGCATAAGTATGTAGGTGTTAACTGCGGTATCATGGACCAGTTTGCTTCTGTTTTCGGCAAGGAAGGTAAGTTGATGCGCCTCGATTGCAACAGCCGCGAATTTGAATACTTCCCATTCGAGCCTAAGGGCTATAAACTCTGCCTGGTAAACTCTAAGGTAAAGCACGAGTTGGCAGGTTCTCCATACAACGACCGTCGCAACTCTTGCGAAAATGTTGTTAAGCACATTGCAGCAAAGCACCCAGAAGCTAAGTTCGAAACTCTCCGTGATTGCACATGGGAGCAGTTGGAAGAGGTTCGCGCTGAGGTAGGCGAAGAGGATTACAGCCGCGCTCACTTCGTATTGGGCGAGAAGGACCGCGTATTGGCAGTCTGCGATGCTCTTGAGAAAGGCGACTACGAGACAGTAGGTCAGAAGATGTACGAGACTCACTACGGCTTGAGCAAGGAATACGAGGTAAGCTGCGAGGAACTCGACTTCTTAAACGATGTTGCTAAGGAGAACGGTGTTACTGGTAGCCGTATCATGGGAGGTGGCTTCGGTGGCTGCACCATCAACCTGGTAAAGGACGATATCTACGACAAGTTCGTTGAGGACGTTACAGCTAAGTTCACAGCTAAATATGGTCACGCTCCAGAGATTTACCCTGTAATCATCTCTGAGGGTTCTCACAAGGTTTGCTAATATATACATTATATATAATATAAGGAACTGCAGTTAGTATTTGCTAACTGCAGTTTTTTTTGTCCCAAATAAGCCAAAAACAGGCGTTTTCATACAAATAGTGTTAAAAAGACACTTTAGGAGAAAAAAAGTTAGGGAAAACGCTTGCAGATTCGAAATAAAATTGTAATTTTACACCCAAAATGAATAGACAATAAAAAACAGCCTAAAAATGAGTACATTTAAGACCCTATTTATGGGAGTTGGTTTTGCGGCTATCGCTACCCTCTCAGCTTGTTCATCAAGCAGCAATGTAAGTCTCACACAATCTGGTTTGAATCCAGCAGATTTCGATTCAACAGTATTGGGCAAGAAGACTGAGTTAGTAACTCTCAAGAATGCAAACGGCATGGAAGTTTGCCTCACCAATTATGGTGGACGTGTCGTTTCCATTTCCGTTCCAAACAAGGACGGAAAGCCAACAGATGTGGTTCTTGGTTACGATAATATCCATCAGTATGCTGACACCCTTAACTCTCCTTCAGATTATGGTTCTTCTGTAGGACGTTATGCCAACCGTATCAAGGATGCTAAACTTTCACTTGCTGGTTCAACCTATCAGTTGAAGGCAAATGATAATGGCAACTGCCTGCATGGTGGTGGTGCTACAGGATGGTTGAACCAGGTTTACGACATTACAGAGAAGAACGACTCATCCGTTACCTTCACTATCAATGCGAAGGATGGCGAGAATGGTTTCCCTGGCAACGTAACAGCAACAGCTAAATATACAGTCAAGAGTGACAACACACTCGACATCGAGTTTGGCGCTACAACAGACAAAGAGACCGTTGTCAATATGACCAACCACAGTTACTTCAACTTGAATGGCGATCCATCTAAGGAAGGTTTCGATCAGGTAATGTACATCAATGCAGATAAGTTTACTCCTGCAGATTCACTTTACATCCCAACTGGTGAAATCAAGAGTGTCGATGGAACCCCTATGGATTTCCGTAAACCTGCAGAAATCGGCAAGAAGGTTGATTATAACTTTGACCAGATTAAGAATGCCACAGGTTACGACCACAACTGGTGTTTGAACACATATAAGAATGGTAAGGGCGATGACAAAACAGTTTGCGCAAGCCTCTACTCACCAAAGAGCGGTATCCTTCTTGAAGTATTTACCAACGAGCCAGGCATTCAGGTTTACACCGGTAACTTCCAAGGCACAGGTATTGCCTGCAAGCATGGCATAAAGTATCCTAAACACGTAAGCGTTTGCTTCGAGAGCCAGAAATATCCTGATTCTCCAACCAAGATTGCTCAGGGTGTAAAAGATTGGACAGATGCCACATTGAAGCCAGGAGAGAAATACTATTCTCACCTCGCTTACAAATTCAGCGTTAAAAAGTAAGCGTAAGTTAGTTTAAAAGTTAGCGAACCGGCGGATAAAGTCCGCCGGAACAGCTAACATCCAACAAGAAGTTTTCGCAATGAAAAAAAAAACGAAATGTGCTGGATAAGAAACTAACATAATAAGCATCCAATAAAAGAAAAGAATAAACAAATAATAATAAACAAACAATCTTATAGTAATTATGAATTGGAATTCAACAGAATTCGTATGGCTTGATTGGGCTATACTCGCCATTGGTGTAATCGGCGTAATTTGGGCTGTCTGGCACGCAATCGTGAAAGACAGAAAGGCTCAGAAAGGTGAAGACTCTTCTGCCTACCTCTTCGGTAAGGGTGAGCCATGGTATGTAATCGGTATGGCTATTTTTGCTGCCAACATTGGTTCTGAGCACCTCGTTGGTTTGGCTGGTACAGGTGCCAAGAGTGGTGTCGGTATGGCACACTGGGAGATGCAGGGTTGGATGATCCTCATCCTCGGTTGGCTGTTCGTACCTTTCTACCAGTTGCTTATCAACAAGATGGGTAAGATCATCACCATGCCAGACTTCCTGAAGTTCCGCTATACCCAGCGCACAGGTTCATGGCTCTCTATCATCACCCTCGTAGCTTACATCCTTACAAAGGTGAGCGTTACAGCCCTTACAGGTGGTATCTTCTTCGAATATCTTTGGGGCTTGAACTTCTGGGCTGGTGCTATCGGTCTGATTATCCTCACCACCATCTTCACCGTATTCGGTGGTATGAAGGGTGTGATGACATTGTCAACTATCCAGACTCCTATCCTCGTCATCGGTTCTTTCCTCGTACTCTTCCTCGGTCTCTCTACCCTCGGCGGTGGCAGCATCTCTGCCGGTTGGGCCGACATGATGGATTACTGCGGCAAGTTGAACAACGGCTACGGTACAACTCACATGTTCCACTGGGAGGCAGGTGACTCTATGTATCAGGAGTATCCTGGTTTCGTAGTATTCATCGGTGCAACCATCATCGGTTTCTGGTACTGGTGTACAGACCAGCACATCGTTCAGCGTGTATTGGGTCAGGTTCCTGGCGAGAGCAACGTAGAGGTTATGAAGCGTGCCCGCCGCGGTACTATCGCAGCCGGTTTCTTCAAGGTACTCCCTTGCTTCATGTTCCTCATCCCAGGTATGATTGCAGCAGCCTTGGCTCAGAAGGGTGCCATCCAGATGAACGAGACTGATGCAGCCTTCGCCATCATGGTAAAGACCGTTCTTCCTGCAGGTATCAAGGGAATCGTAACCATCGGTTTCATCTGCGCACTCGTTGCTTCATTGGCAGCATTCTTCAATAGCTGTGCTACCCTCTTCACCGAGGACTTCTACAAACCATTGAAGAAGGGCATGTCTGAGGCTCACTACGTACTCGTTGGCCGTATCGCTACCATTGTAGTTGTAGTTCTCGGTTTCGCATGGTTGCCAATCATGATGAAGATGGATACTTTGTACAACTATCTCCAGGGTATCCAGTCACTTCTGGCTCCAGCCATGGTAGCCGTATTTGCAATGGGTATCTTCTTCAAGAAGATTACTCCAAAGGCAGGTGAATACACCATGATTACCGGTTTCCTCATCGGTATGCTCCGCCTCGTTACCAACGTCATTACGGATACAGGTAAGGCAACAATGGATGGTGCATTCTGGGATTACACCGCATGGTTCTGGCAGACCAACTGGCTCGTATTCGAGTGCTGGTTGCTCGTATTCCTCATCATCTTCATGGTAGTAGTAAGCTGCTTCACTCCAGCTCCAAGCAAGGAGCAGGTAGAGGCAATCACCTTCACATCAGACTTCAAGAAGTCTATCCGTGAGAGTTGGGGTGCCTTCGATATTATCGGTACCCTCGTAGTAATCGGCCTCTGCGCAGCATTCTACGCATACTTCTGGTAAAATATTATTCACGTCAGGAGTAAGAAGTGAGGAGTCTGGAATTTTCTCAAAGATCAGACAAAACTGTTTCTGTTGAAAAATCCGCGATCCTTTCTTCTCCTTCTTACTCCTTGATTTTCCTCTCGAACCTGCTCTATGAAGAGCAAGCAAAAGAAAACAACTATACATACATTGAATCATTACATCAAAACAGCAGAAAGACCATGACCCAGTTTTATAATGAATACTCCAAAGTATTAGTATCCGTCGATTGTATCATTTTCGGTTTCGACGGTAGTAACCTCCAGGTACTGATAGGCAAACGCAAGATGGACCCGGGAAGAGGCGAATGGTCACTCTATGGTGGTTTCGTTGGCGCAACAGAAAATCTCGAAGATGCTGCCAACAGAGTCATCCTGGAACTTACTGGAATGAAAAACCTCTATATAAGACAAGTAGGAGCTTTCGGCCGCATCGACCGTGACCCAGGTGAGCGAGTTATCTCTATCGCCTATTGCACTCTCATCAATGTGAAAGACTATGATGACAGCCTCCGTGTAGAACACGGATTGGAATGGGTTAGTCTGAACGAACTTCCAGAACTTTACTCAGACCACAAACTCATGATCCGCAACGCTATCGCACAGATACGCCGCCGCATCAATCATGAGCCATTAAGCTTCAAACTCCTCCCAGACCTCTTTACGCTGACACAGCTTCAGCACGTATTCGAGGCAGTAATAGGCGAAGAGATTGATAAGCGCAACTTCCGCAAACGCGTGAAGGATATCGACTTCATCGAGAAAACAGAACTCATCGATAAAGTCAACTCGAAACGAGGCGCCGCCCTCTACCGCTTCAACAAGAAAGCATACGAGGAAGACCCATCGTTCAACTTGAAATAGAATAAACAACTTAAAACAAAAGATATTATGTTAGAAGAATTAAAAGAAAAAGTGTTCAAGGCAAACCTTGATCTCGTTAAGCACAACCTCGTGCTCTTTACATGGGGTAATGTGAGTGGCATCGACCGCGAGAAAGGTCTGGTTGTCATCAAGCCATCTGGCGTCGATTATGACACCATGAAGGCTAGCGATATGGTAGTAGTAGACTTGGAAACAGGTAAGGTAGTAGAAGGCGATCTGAATCCATCATCTGATACACCAACCCACTTGGTTCTCTACCGCGCATTCCCAGAGTTGGGTGGCGTAGTTCATACTCACTCTACTTATGCTACCGCTTGGGCACAGGCTGGCTTGGACATCCCTAACATTGGTACAACTCATGCTGATTACTTCCACGATTGCATCCCTTGCACTGATGCGATGACAGAGGATATGATGGCAGAATATGAGCACAACACAGGTGTTGTTATCGTTGACCGTTTCAAGAAAGATAACATCAACCCAGTTCATACTCCTGGCGTATTGGTTAAGAACCATGGTCCTTTTACATGGGGTAAGGATGCAGACCAGGCTGTTTATCACGCAGTAGTAGCTGAACAGGTAGCAAAGATGGCTTTCATCTCATTCTCTGTGAATCCAAACACCACCATGAACCCATTGCTCGTAGAGAAGCACTTCAACCGCAAGCACGGTCCTAACGCTTACTACGGACAGAAAAAGCACTAATTAAAGGGTGTCTCAAATAAAGATATTGAATCACATTAACAATAACAATTAATACAACAAACAATCATGATTAAAGCATTTGAAAATTTAGAGGTATGGTTTGTAACTGGTGCACAGCTTCTTTACGGAGGCGAAACAGTTAAGATAGTTGATGGTCACTCAAAGGACATGGTAGATGGTCTGAACAACAGTGGCATCATCCCAATCAAGGTAGTTTACAAGGGCACAGCTAACTCTTCTGCAGAAGTAGAGGCTGTCATGAAGGCTGCCAACAACGATGAGAAGTGCGTAGGTATCATCACATGGATGCACACCTTCTCTCCAGCTAAGATGTGGATCAAGGGCTTGCAGGCTCTCGAGAAGCCTCTCCTCCACTTCCACACTCAGTACAATGCAGAACTCCCTTGGGATTCTATCGATATGGATTTCATGAACCTCAACCAGTCAGCCCACGGCGACATCGAGTTCGGTCACATCTGCACCCGTATGCGTATCCCTAGAAAGGTAGTTGTAGGTTACTGGAAGAGCGAAGAGGCTCAGAAGCAGATTGCAACATGGGCTCGCGTAGCTGCAGGTGTTGCTGATGCTCACAACGTACGCTGCTTGATGTTCGGTATGAACATGAACAACGTTGCCGTAACAGATGGCGACCGTGTAGAGTTCGAGCAGCGCTTGGGTTACCATGTAGATTACTACCCAGTATCTTCACTCATGGAGTACTACAAGAAGGTTACTGATGCAGAAGCTGATGCTCTCGTTGAGGAGTACAAGAAGGAGTACACCATCAAGATTGATGAGTCTGGCGAGGAAGTATATTGGGAGAAGGTGAAGAACGCAGCTAAGGCTGAAATCGCTCTCCGTCGCGTATTGAAAGATGAGAACGCAGTAGCATTCACAACCAACTTCGATGACCTCGGCGATGCAGACATCGATGATCCAAACTTCTGCGGTTTCGACCAGATTCCTGGTTTGGCTTCACAGCGCCTGATGGCAGAAGGTTATGGTTTCGGTGCTGAGGGTGACTGGAAGACAGCTTGCCTCTACCGCACACTCTGGGTAATGAACCAGGGCTTGGAGAAGGGTTGCTCATTCCTCGAGGACTACACACTCAACTTCGCTGCCGACCGCACATCTAGCCTCCAGAGCCACATGCTCGAGGTTTGCCCATTGATCGCAACAGACAAGCCAAAGCTCGAGGTTCACTTCCTCGGCATCGGTATCCGCAAGCAGCAGACTGCCCGTTTGGTATTCACATCTAAGACAGGTAAGGGTGTTAAGGCAACTGTAGTTGACCTCGGCAACCGTTTCCGTCTCATCGCAAGTGAGGTAGAGTGCATCGAGCCAAAGGCAATGCCTAAGCTCCCTGTAGCTTCAGCTCTCTGGGTTCCACAGCCAACCTTCGAGATTGGTGCAGGTGCTTGGATTCTCGCTGGTGGTACTCACCACAGTGCATTCTCTTACGATATCACTGCAGAGTACTGGGAAGACTTCTGCGAGATTCTCGGTATTGAGTTCGTCAACATCGACAAGAACACAACTATCAGCAGCTTCAAGCAGCAGCTCCGCAACAACGAGATTTACTACATGCTCAACAAGGCGTTGAGATAATTTAAGTGAAGAGTGAAGAACGAAGAGTGAAGAATTCCATTGCTTTTCTCTTTGTTCCTTACATTAAAGAAAGAATCAATAATGAGCGCAAAAACTATTATAGAATCAGGTAAGGCCATTCTCGGTATCGAGTTTGGCTCTACCAGAATCAAGGCTGTCTTGATCGACACCGACAACAACCCTATCGCACAGGGTAGCTTTGAGTGGGAAAACCAGTTGGTTGATGGTCTCTGGACTTACAGCATCGACACAATCTGGAAAGGTTTGCAGGATTGTTATGCCGACCTCCGCAAGAACGTGAAGGCTGAGTACGACTGCGAAATCAAGCAGTTGGCTGCCATCGGTATTTCTGCGATGATGCACGGCTATATGGCTTTCGGTAAGGATGAGAACATTCTCGTTCCTTTCCGCACATGGCGTAACACCAATACAGCCAAGGCTGCAGCTGAACTTTCAGAGCTCTTCCACTTCAACATCCCATTGCGTTGGAGTATCTCTCACGTATATCAGGCTATCCTGAATGGTGAGGACCACATCAACAAGATTGACTTCCTTACCACTCTCGCCGGTTATATCCACTGGCAGCTCACAGGCAAGAAGGTTTTGGGCGTAGGCGATGCATCAGGTATGCTCCCTATCGACTCTAACACCAACAACTACGATGCAGAGATGGTAGCTAAGTTCGATAAGCTCATCGAGCCTAAGAACCTGGGCTGGAAGATTCTCGACATTCTCCCTGAGGTACTGAACGCAGGCGAAGATGCTGGCGTATTGACCGAGGAAGGTGCAAAGAAGCTCGACCCATCAGGCACACTCCAGGCAGGCACCCCACTCTGTCCTCCAGAAGGTGATGCAGGTACTGGTATGGTAGCTACCAACGCTGTACGTCAGCGCACAGGTAACGTCAGTGCAGGTACATCTTCTTTCTCTATGATCGTATTGGAGAAAGCCTTGAGCCAACCTTACGAAGTCATTGATATGGTGACTACTCCAGACGGCAGCCCTGTAGCAATGGTTCACTGCAATAACTGTACTTCCGACCTCAATGCATGGGTAGGTTTGTTCAAGCAGTATCAGGAGTTGCTCGGTGTTCCAGTAGATATGAACGAAGTATTCGGCAAGCTCTACAACCACGCTCTTGAAGGCGATGCTGATTGCGGAGGATTGATTGCTTACAACTATATCTCTGGTGAGCCTGTAACAGGTCTTGCAGAAGGTCGCCCTATGTTCGTACGTTCT
The DNA here is from genome assembly GCA_021628325.1 of Segatella copri. GTDB lineage: Bacteria > Bacteroidota > Bacteroidia > Bacteroidales > Bacteroidaceae > Prevotella > Prevotella copri_R. The sequence goes on from JAJXAL010000047.1 coordinate 18,402, forward strand.
GCCAACGACCACTTCAACCTTGCCAACTTCATGCGTGCCAACCTCTATGCTTCAGTAGCTGTATTGAAGATTGGTAACGATGTATTGTTCAAGGACGAGAAGGTACAGGTAGATCGCATCACAGGTCATGGCGGTTTGTTCAAGACCAAGGGTGTAGGTCAGCGCATCCTCGCTGCAGCCATTAACTCCCCTATCTCTGTCATGGAGACAGCAGGCGAAGGTGGTGCATGGGGTATTGCCCTGCTCGCAGGTTATCTCGTTAACAACGAAGAGAAGTTGAGCCTGGCAGATTATCTCGACAAGAAGGTATTTGCAGGCAATACAGGTGTAGAGATTGCACCTACTGCCGAAGATGTAGCCGGTTTTGATAAGTACATCGAAACTTACAAGGCTGGTCTTGCTATCGAAAAGGCAGCAGTTGAGAACAAAAAGTAAATAAACGATAAATACGTTTGTGGGGAATCCTCCTCCACAAACGTATTATACTTAAAATCGACAACAATTAATAAGAACAATGATGAAGAAACTTTTCGCTACCACATTGCTTTCAACAGCAGTTGCATTCTCAGTTCAAGCTCAGGATGTAACAGGAACAATCCATGCCAACCAGGGAACACAGAAAATCAATAAAGAGATTTATGGCCAGTTTGCCGAGCATCTCGGAAGTTGTATCTATGGTGGTCTTTGGGTAGGTCCTGATTCTAAGATTCCTAACACTCAGGGTTACCGCAACGACGTGCTCCAAGCCCTCAAGGACCTGAAAGTGCCTGTATTAAGATGGCCTGGAGGATGCTTCGCTGACGAGTATCACTGGATGGATGGTATCGGTCCACGTGAGAAGCGACCAAAGATGCAGAACAACAACTGGGGTGGAACCATTGAGGACAACTCTTTCGGTACACACGAGTTTCTGAATCTCTGCGAGATGTTGGGTTGCGAGCCTTACATCAGCGGTAACGTGGGTTCCGGCACTGTTGAGGAATTGGCAAAGTGGGTGGAATATATGACCAGCGATGGAGATACTCCTATGGCAAAACTCCGCCGACAGAACGGCCGCGACAAGGCTTGGAAGGTAAAATACCTCGGTGTTGGTAACGAAAGTTGGGGCTGCGGTGGCAACATGCGTCCTGAGTATTATTCAGATCTCTTCCGCCGCTACTCTGTTTATTGCCGCAACTATGATGGAAACCAGCTCTATAAGATTGCATCTGGAGCGAGCGATTACGATTATAACTGGACTAAGGTATTGATGGACCGTATCGGCAACCGTGCCAACGCCATCTCTCTACATTATTATACAGTAACAGGCTGGACAGGCAGCAAGGGTTCTGCCACCAAGTTCAACAATGAGGATTACTACTGGACTATGGGCAAGGCGCTCGGCATAGAAGATGTCATCAAGAAGCACGAGGCTATCATGGACAAGGCTGATCCAAAGAAGCAGGTAGCCCTCCTCGTTGACGAATGGGGAACCTGGTGGGATGAGGAGCCTGGCACGATCAAGGGCCACCTCTATCAGCAGAACTGTATGCGCGATGCCTTCGTTGCAGCACTCTCGCTGAATGTATTCCACCGCCATACAGAGCGTGTGAAGATGACCAATATCGCACAGATTGTCAACGTACTCCAGTCAATGATCCTGACAGATACAAAGGGAACAGGTCACATGGTTCTGACTCCAACCTATCATGTATTCAACATGTACAAGGACTTCCAGGAGGCAACCTATCTCCCAATGGATGTAAAGTGCGACTCTATGGATGTTCGCGGCGATGATCACGCAAGAGATGGAAGAAAGATTCCATTGGTATCTACTTCAGCAGCTAAGAAGGCAGATGGAACCATTGTGGTTGCTCTTGCCAATGTCAGTCTTGACAAGGCTCAGCAGGTAGAGTTTAATCTGGATGGTGCAGCTGCTCCAAAAACTGTAACAGGACAGATTCTTTCCTGCAACAAGGTGAGCGATTACAACGACTTCGCACACCCGGATGTAGTGAAGCCTGCAGTTTTTAAGGATGCAAGAGTAAAGAAAAACACCCTTAAGGTAAAAATTCCTGCAAAATCTATCGTAGTTTTGAAAATAAAATAGTATCTTTGAAGGCGAAAAAAGGAAGTATCCTTCTTTTGAGTAGCCTTCAGAGCTAGAAAAACAAGAATATTTCAGCAGAAATAACAACAATAATAAATATAAAATTATGAACGACATTAAAGTAATGAATCATGCAGCTGATAACATCCGTATCTTGGCTGCTTCAATGGTAGAAAAGGCAAATTCCGGTCACCCAGGTGGTGCTATGGGTGGTTCTGACTTCATCAACGTGCTCTTCTCTGAGTACCTGGTTTATGATCCAGCAGATCCAACATGGACTGGCCGTGACCGCTTCTTCCTCGACCCAGGTCACATGAGCCCTATGCTCTATGCTGGTTTGGCTTTGCGTGGTTTCTTCTCTATGGAAGACCTCAAGCAGTTCCGCCAGTGGGGTTCTGTAACTCCTGGTCACCCAGAGCTCGACCTTCAGCGTGGTATCGAGAACTCATCTGGTCCTCTCGGTCAGGGTCATGCCCTCGCAGCTGGTGCAGCTGTTGCAGAGAAGTTCCTCGAGGCTCGTCTGGGTTCAACCATGATGCAGCACAAGATCTACGCATACATCTCTGATGGTGCTGTAGAAGAAGAGATTTCTCAGGGTGTTGGTCGTATCGCCGGTAACCTCGGTCTGAACAACCTCATCATGTTCTACGATTCTAACGACATCCAGCTCTCTACAGAGTGTGGCGTTGTAATGAACGAGGATACTGAGATGAAGTACAAGGCTTGGGGCTGGAATGTCATCAAGATCAACGGTAACGACGTAGCTCAGATTCGTGAGGCGCTCGATGCTGCCCAGAAGGAGCAGGACCGCCCTACCCTCATCATCGGTAAGACAGTAATGGGTAAGGGTGCTCTCCGCGCAGACGGCACAAGCTACGAGGCTTGCATCAATACTCACGGCGCTCCTCTCGGTGGCGACGCATACGTAAATACCATCAAGCACCTCGGTGGTGATCCTGAGAATGCATTCGTTATCTTCGACGATGTAAAGGAAATCTACGCTAAGCGTGCTGAGGAGTTGAAGAAGATCGTAGCTGAGCGCAAGGCTGCAGAGGCTGAGTGGCGCAAGGCTAATCCAGAGAAGGCTGCCCAGATGGATGAGTGGTTCAGCGGCAAGGCTCCTAAGGTAGATTGGAGCAAGGTTGAGCAGAAGGCTGGTTCAGCTACACGTGCAGCATCTGCTGCTTGCCTCGGTGTTTTAGCAGAGCAGGTTCCTAACATGATCTGTGCTTCTGCTGACCTTTCTAACTCTGATAAGACAGACGGTTTCTTGAAGAAGACCAAGAGCATCGTTCGCGGTGACTTCTCTGGTGCTTTCTTCCAGGCTGGTGTTGCAGAGTTGACTATGGCTGATATGTGTATCGGTATGATGCTCCACGGTGGTGTGGTTGCAGCAATGGGTACATTCTTCGTATTCTCTGATTATATGAAGCCAGCTGTACGTCTCGCAGCCCTGATGCAGGTTCCAGTGAAGTTCATCTGGACTCACGATGCATTCCGCGTTGGTGAGGATGGACCTACTCACGAGCCAGTTGAGCAGGAGGCACAGATTCGCCTCATGGAGAAGTTGAAGAACCACGCAGGCAAGGACAGCGTTCGCGTATTCCGTCCAGCTGATGCTGACGAGACTACAGTTTGCTGGAAGCTCGCTATGGAGAATGTTGAGACTCCTACAGCTTTGATCTTCTCTCGCCAGGGCATTGCCAAGTTGCCAGAGGGTACAGACTACGAGCAGGCTGCTAAGGGTGCTTACATCGTAGCAGGCAGCGACGAGAATCCAGACGTTATCTTGGTAGCTAGCGGTTCTGAGGTTTCTACATTGGAGGCTGGTTGCGATGCTTTGCGTGCTGACGGCATCAAGGTTCGCGTGGTAAGTGCTCCATCAGAGGGCTTGTTCCGCGGTCAGAGCAAGGAATATCAGGAAAGCGTATTGCCAAAGAACGCTAAGATCTTCGGTATGACTGCCGGTCTTCCTGTAACACTCCAGGGTCTCGTAGGCGCTAATGGTAAGGTTTGGGGTATGGAGAGCTTCGGTTTCTCAGCTCCTTACAAGGTACTTGATGAGAAGCTCGGTTACACAGGCGAGAACGTTTACAAGCAGGTAAAGGCTTTCTTGGCTGAGGCTTAATTAGTTTGATAAGTTAGGAGTTAGAAGTTTGGTATCAGTTTTTGTCATCAGGCAATCATCTGGTTTACAGCATCTAACTCCTATCACTCTTTTATATTAACCTTGTGATGTAATGAAGAGTTTGCTCTTCGTTCTTCACTTAAAAACTTAAGTATTATGGAAGTAAAGACAGTTGGTATTGCATGCGATCACGCAGGTTTTCCATTGAAGCAATTCGTTTTGGAATATTTGGAAAAGAAGGGTTATCCTGTAAAGGATTATGGTACATACAGCGATGCGAGTGTAGACTATCCTGACTTCGGTCATGCTCTTGCTAATGGCATTGAGAGCGGCGAAGTATATCCAGGTATCGGCATTTGCGGCAGCGGCGAAGGTATCGCCATGACATTGAATAAGCATCAGGGTGTACGTGCCGGATTGGCATGGTGCAAGGAGATTGCTCATTTGGTTCGTCAGCACAACGATGCCAACGTATTGGTACTTCCAGGTCGTTTCGTAGACAACAAGACCGCCGAGGCTATTCTCGACGAGTTCTTTGCCACAACATTCGAAGGTGGCCGTCACGAGCGTCGCGTCAAGAAGATTCCTGTTCAGCAGTAAAGTTCTGAATGGATAAAAAAGAATTAAGGCTGAGTCATCGCATGATGGCTCAGCCTATTTTTATGGAAGACGGACATACCAAGAAGATTTTACGACACATGAACAACTTCAATAAATGCACACAAGCGTAAGATACAATCGCTGAATACGGAAGAAGTTGTCGGAAAAGACAGATGAAGTTGTCGGAAAAGATAGTATAGGTTATCGGAGAAGTTAACTCCGTAGGCCGCACAACAGCTGTTGTGCGCTTGCATAACAGCTGATATGCGCTCGCACAACACCTGTTGTGCATGCGTAGACCAGCTGATGGGCGCCTACAGTAAACCAACATTACTCGCTGATGGTTTTATCAATCATTTTGCCACAAAAAACACAGTCCTATTTGTTATCTTACCGGAACAACCCTATGTCAAAGTAACAAAAAAAGGGATGCCACACCAGGTGACATCCCCCTATGAGAATCAAATACTTATTTGAAGTTCAAAACTTTACTTGCTCTCAGCCTCAGCCTGCTTGGTTTCTGCTGCGTTAGGACCATAGTAGCCATAGTAAGCCTGGTAACGGGTGTAACCCCAGTTAGCCTGAGCCTTCTCTGGATCGAGCTGCTTAGCCTTGTCAAGAACCTTGATAGCCTCCTGGTAAACAACCTTGCGGCCGTTAGGATCCTGGATATCACCAGCCTTGCTGTTGTAGCATGCACCCAGATAAGTAAGAACAACTACGTTATCCTCCTTTGCAGCAAGAGCCTGCTTCAAACACTTGATAGCGTTGTCAGCATCGTTCTTCTGGATATACATCATACCCTTGTTGGCAAGAGCTACAAAGTTGTTAGGGTTCTTTGCGATAGCATTGTCCAAAAGTTCAGTCTGCTCCTTCTCCATCTTCAATGAAGAATACATAGAGTTCAAACCATCGAGAACAACCTCATTGGTCTCGTCCTTTGCAAAGATATCCTTGAGCTTGTTAACATAGGCAAGAGAATCCTCGTGAGTCTTCAAGCCGTCCTTCATCACATAGAGCTTGAGGTTGAGGGCATCCTTAGCCTCCTTCTCACTCTTCATGGCGATGTCGCAATACTTCTCGCAACGGGCAGCATCCTTAGCCTGGTATGCATAACGGGCTGCAAAGAGAGCTACCTGACCGATATACTCCTTCTCGCCATCCTTCTGCTTCTGGTCTACAGAAGCGAAGAGAGGCTCATTGTCTGTATCGAGGAATGCACCCCAATACTTCAATACCTCATCAGCCTTATTGTTCTGAGCTGCTGTCTGACCCGCATTAACGAGCTGAACACGAGCACCCCATACACGGCTAGCGTTGTTGTTAAACTTAGGAGCAACCTTACCCTTAGCGTTAGGAAGCTGGTCGTACTTGTAGCACTCAATAGCATTGATCAATGCATTGTAAGCGCCCTCAGACATAGCAGCCTCGTCAACCGGGTCGTTCTTCTTCATGATCTGATTGGTCTGCTGGATGCTCTGCTGGTCGTTGAACTGCTTCATAGCGAGATCAACGAGCTTGTTGTAAGCCTTGGCCTTCTCTGCATCGTTAGCCATCTGACCCAAATTCTGCTTAACCAAAGCCTCAGCCTCGGCATAAGACTTAGCCTTCATGACAGCCTTGAGAGCGTCACTGTCGCCTGCGAATGCTGATGTGGCACCTAGTACCATCATTGCAGCTACTAAAAACTTTTTCATTTTTCTTAATGAGTTTAAAAGTTGTTGTTATTTATTTTTTACGCGTCTTTTCTTTTATTCGAAATCTACGTTGCCCGAATCGGTATCCTCTGCTTCAGATGCTTCGTCAGCGAGATGAGCCTCAGCCTCAGCAGCCTCTTCAGCAGTCTTGGCACCTACGGTATCATTCTCTATCTCCTCGCTCTTCTTAGCCCAAGCCGAACGGCTCTCCTCTTCTACAGAAGCCTCGAGTTCTGAACTCATCACCTTGCATACGCTGGCAATGACATCATTCTTCTTGGCAAGGTTGATGAGGCGGACACCCTGGGTAGCACGGCCCATGACACGGCAATCGGCTACGGCAAGACGAATCACGATACCACTCTGGTTGATAATCATGAGGTCGTTATCATCGGTTACGTTCTTGATAGCTACCAGTCGGCCGGTCTTGTCGGTAATATTCAGGGTCTTCACACCCTTACCGCCACGCTTGGTAACGCGGTAATCGAGTACATCAGAACGCTTACCATAACCCTGCTCGCTCACTACCATCACGGTTTCCTTCTCAGGATCGTTGACAACAATCATACCTACTACAGCATCATTACCCTCATCGAGGCGCATACCACGAACACCGGTAGATGTACGGCCCATTGTACGGATCTCGTTCTCATCGAAACGGACAGCACGACCATTGCGGTTGGCTATAATCAGTTCGTTATGACCATTTGTCAGACGAACATCTACCACCTCATCGCCTTCTACGATGTTGATAGCAATCACACCGTTGGCACGTGGACGGGAATATGCCTCCAGACAGGTCTTCTTCACGGTACCATTCTTGGTAGCGAAGACTACATAATGGTTGTTGATGAACTCAGCATCATTCAATCCTCTCAGACGGAGGAATGCATTCACCTGGTCATCGCTCTCGATATTGAGGAGGTTCTGGATAGCACGACCCTTGGAGTTGCGGTCACCCTCTGGAATCTCGTAACACTTCAACCAGTAGCAGCGGCCCTTCTTGGTGAAGAACAGCATGGTCTGGTGCATGGTAGCAGGATAGATATACTCGGTGAAGTCCTTATCACGGGTACGGGCACCCTTAGAACCTACTCCACCACGAGCCTGCTCACGGAACTCTGACAATGGGGTGCGCTTAATATATCCGAGATGACTCACGGTGATAACCACTGGGTCGTTTGGATAGAAGTCTTCCGGATTGAACTCATGGTCATCTGGCTTAATCATGGTACGACGTGCGTCACCATACTTCTCCTTCACCTCGTTGAGTTCATCCTTCATTACCTTCTTGCAGAGCTCAGGATCGTTCAGAATCTGGTTCAAGTAGTCGATGGTCTTCATCAACTCGTTGAATTCATTGTGCAACTGCTCCAGACGCAAGCCTGTCAACTGGCTGAGGCGCATATCCACGATGGCCTTACTCTGAAGTTCATCGAGTTCGAAGCGCTTCTCCAAGTTGCGCTGAGCATCAGAAGGAGTCTTGCTGGCTCTGATAATATGTACCACCTCGTCGATGTTGTCGCAAGCAATGATCAAGCCCTCGAGAATATGAGCACGCTCCTGAGCCTTCTTCAGTTCGAACTGGGTGCGGCGGATCGTAACATCATGACGATGCTCTACGAAATACTTCACACACTCCTTCAAGCTCAAAAGACGTGGGCGACCATTAACAAGAGCGATGCAATTCACTGAGAATGAACTCTGAAGAGCAGTCAGCTTAAAGAGTTTATTCAAAAGAACATTAGCATTGGCATCACGCTTTACATCTACCACGATACGCATACCCTGACGGCCAGACTCATCGTTTACGTTAGCGATGCCATCTACCCTGCCTTCCTTGGCAAGGTCAGCAATAGCCATCACGAGCTGCTCCTTGTTAACACCATAAGGAATCTCGGTGATAACAATCTTGTCATGGTTTTCACCACTTTCAATCTCGGCAGTGGCACGAACCACGATTCTGCCTCGACCCGTCTCGTATGCATCCTTCACACCCTGTATACCATAGATGGTAGCACCGGTTGGGAAGTCAGGAGCAGGGATATACTGCATCAATCCATCGGTGTCGATGTCAGGATTATCGATATATGCACAGCAACCGTCAATTACCTCACCCAGGTTGTGGGTAGGCATATTGGTAGCCATACCTACTGCAATACCGTTACCGCCATTTACCAGAAGATTAGGAATCTTGGTAGGCATCACGGTAGGCTCCTGCAAGGTATCATCGAAGTTGTTGGTCATATCAACCGTTTCCTTGTCAAGGTCATCCATGATATGCTCACCCATCTTGGATAGGCGGCACTCAGTATAACGCATGGCAGCAGGAGAGTCACCATCAACAGAACCGAAGTTACCCTGTCCGTCAATCAAGGTATAACGCATGTTCCACTCCTGTCCCATACGCACCAAAGCGCCGTAAACAGAAGAGTCGCCGTGAGGGTGATACTTACCGAGCACCTCACCTACAACACGCGCACATTTCTTATAAGGTTTGTCACTGGTGTTTCCAATGCCGAGCATACCGTAAAGAATACGGCGGTGCACAGGCTTGAAACCATCGCGTACATCAGGGAGGGCACGAGCCACGATAACTGACATCGAATAATCGATGTAGCTCGACTTCATCTCCTCCTCAATGTTGATCTTCATGATTCTATCATGATCCATTGTCTGATTTTCGTCCATTTCTTATATTAATGTATTATTGTTTATTCGTTACTTTCAAAACGCCTGTTTTCCATCCGGAAATCGCGTTTAAGGGCATTTCCTTGCGTTCTAAGCCGTTTTACCCTTTTGAAATTCCCGACAAAGATACAAAAAAAAATGATACTAAAACGCTTTAGAGGCGAAAAATCGCATTATTTTAGCATTATTTGTATTTTAACAATGCAAAAAAGTTGGCATATCATTTGCTATTTTTGAAAATAATGTGTACTTTTGCACTGAGATTTTTTAAAAATATAAGCAAATATGATAAATCCGTTTTCACATATACAGGACATACTGAACAGAAGTAGCAAAGAAGCAGCACGCACCTTGGGAAGAGAAATCAGCGTGGAGCATCTGATGCTGAGTCTGATCAGCCAGAACGACAGCGATGTCAACAAGCTCCTGAAGGGCGCAGACATCAGTCCGATGGCTTTCAGCGGAGTCCTTAACAGCAAACTGGAAAAGCATGTGGAAGAAACTCCTGCCGATAACGTGAAGGAGAACAGCCACATCCCATTCAGCCAGATAACAGACAGCATTATCAGAGACTCTATCCGCGAGGCTAACAACTATGAGCACTCCAAGATAGTAGAGCCAAGACATTTGCTGCTTGCCATCTTGAGAAATGACAAGAACCCTGTAGCCAACTGGCTGAGTCAACTGGGCTTAAGCTACGACCGTGCCATCGAAATGCTCTATCCTACAGACAAGGATGATGAGCAGAAGACAGAAGAGCCGAAGGATTTCAAAATGGAACCCCAAACACCAGATTCAGAAACCCCTGATGCTGACAGGCAGGAGGAAGCAGAGAATCTGGAGATGGCTGGTGGAATAGAAACAGAAGATGACTACAACGAGCAGAACGACATGATGGAAACTGACGAAGAGCCATTCGATATGGAAAAGGACCAGAACCCGATGAGACTGTCTACCCGTTCAAATGGAACTCCGCGCAAAAAGAGCAGCACCCCTACCATCGACAAATTCAGTTTCGACCTGACCAAGGCTGCAGCCGATGGAAAACTGGATCCTGTCGTGGGCAGAGAGAAGGAGATTCAGCGCGTGCTCGAGATTCTGGGTCGCAGAAAGAAGAACAATCCAGTATTAATAGGTGAACCGGGCGTAGGAAAGAGTGCCATCGTAGAAGGACTGGCACAACTCATCAACAACCAGGAAACATCGCCTATGTTCTTCAACAAGCGTCTGGTAAGTCTCGACCTGACAGCCATCGTCGCAGGAACCAAATTCCGCGGACAGTTTGAAGAGCGCATCAAGAATGTCATCAAGGAACTGGAGGACCATCCGGAGATCATCATCTTCATAGATGAGATTCACACCATGATAGGCGCAGGTTCCGGCGAAGGTAGCATGGATGCAGCCAACATTCTGAAACCAGCCCTGGCAAGAGGTATCATCCAGTGTATCGGTGCCACCACGCTCGATGAGTATCGCAAGAGCATTGAGAAAGACGGAGCCCTGGAGCGCCGTTTCCAGAAGGTTATCGTTGAACCAACTACACGCGAAGAGACCCTGCTGATACTGCACAACATCAAGGAACATTACGAGAAGCATCACTGTGTGAGATATACAGACGAGGCTCTCGAGACATGTGTCAAACTGACAGAGCGCTATATCACCGACCGCCACTTCCCAGACAAGGCTATCGACGTGATAGACGAAGCCGGCTCGCGCGTACATATTAATAATGCAAGTGTTCCTGCTCCATATATCAAGCTGGAAAAAGAACTGAAAAAGATAATCAGCAAGAAGCAGCAGGCTGTAGCAAACCAGAACTTCGAGATGGCAGCCTCATGCAGAGATGCCCAGACCAAAATCGAGAAAGAGATTGAGGACATGAAGGCGCAATGGCAGCAGGGAGAGATTGGCGAATATGTTGAGGTGACAGCCGAAGACATTGCCAACGTTATCAGCATGATGACCGGCGTACCGGCCCAACGTATGGCTGAGGGTGAAAGCAAACGTCTGAAAGATCTGGAACACAACTTGAAGCACAAGGTGATTGCTCAGGATAATGCCATCAACAAGATGGTAAAGACCATTCTGAGGAACCGAGTAGGCTTGCGCGACCCAAACCATCCTATTGGCGTATTCATGTTCCTGGGTCCTACAGGTGTAGGTAAGACCTATCTTGCCCAGAAACTTGCCGAAGAGCTGTTTGGTTCGAAAGATTCACTCATCAGAATAGACATGAGCGAATTCTCCGAGAGTTTCAACGCCTCACGTCTGGTAGGTGCACCTCCAGGATACGTAGGCTATAACGAAGGAGGACAGCTGACCGAAAAGGTACGCCGCAAACCATACAGCATCGTATTGCTCGATGAAATAGAGAAAGCCAACAGCAAGGTATTCAACCTGCTCTTACAGGTACTCGACGAAGGCAGACTCACCGATGGCAACGGCAGACTCATCGACTTCCGCAACACCATCATCATCATGACCTCGAATGCAGGAACCCGCCAGCTAAAAGATTTCGGCAGAGGCGTCGGCTTTACTTCTGCAGGCATAAAAGGCGGATTGGCGATGGACGAGAAAGACAAGGAGTATGCCCGCAGCATCGTCCAGAAGAGCCTCAGCAAGCAGTTTGCTCCAGAGTTTCTGAACCGTCTCGACGACATCATCACCTTCGACCAGTTAGACCTCGATGCCATCAAGCGCATCATCGACCTCGACCTGGAAGGACTGGTCAAGAGAATAGAAGACCTGGGGTATCATTTCCAGATTACCGAAAAGGCAAAGGAGATGGTAGCCAAGAAGGGATACGATGTGCAGTTTGGTGCCCGCCCACTCCGCCGCGCCATCCAGACCTACATCGAAGATTCCGTTTGCGAGATGTTACTCGATGGCACAATGAAGCCAGGCGACACCATCTCGGTAGGCAAGAATTCGAAAAAAGAAGAATTGACATTCAAGAAACTATAATCTGAAGAGGGACTATCCACTGGCGATAGTCCCTTTTTTGTTTCGAACCCGCTAAAGTATCAGACGAACTTTAGTTAATAAGAGTTAACCACGAGAAAAGTTTAGGCAATAATTTCTTATTTCAAAAAATATTCATTACCTTTGCATCTGCTTTCGGGCAAAAAGCCATGATGGCTCAGTTGGTAGAGCAACGCATTCGTAATGCGTGGGTCGCGGGTTCGAGTCCCGCTCGTGGCTCTTTCTTGTGAAAGGAGTTAGTATTTTCCTTCGCGAGATTAGCACATCGGTAGTGCACGGGCTTCCCAAGCCTGTGAGGCGGGTTCGACTCCCGTATCTCGCTCAAGTATTGATAA
>JAJXAL010000266.1:0-1026 GCA_021628325.1 Segatella copri
AGATTTAGACAGCAAAGGACTGTCATGGAAATAGTTGAGTATCTCCACCAATCGCATCACCTTTTCGAGGTTGTCGCGAATAAAGCCTTGCTCCTTGGCGATGATGTCAAGAGCTTGTTTGTTATATGAGTTCATATTCTTCCTTTGATGTTAGTTCTTGCGGCACATACATGCGCCATTTATTTACAAATGTATCCGACTCTTCGTTGTTAGTCAACCACTTGACGCTTTTGGTTCCCTTGGCTCGGCACAGCTCCAAGAGGGATTCTGAGATGTTGGCTTGTTCCTTGATTCGCTCCAACAGATAGCCTGTCTTCTGGTACAGGAATGCCTTGTCGTACCTTGCGAGATAATCGATGAACCTTTCCTCATTGAGCAAGACGATACCCTCCATGCAATGCAGCAATTCCTCAATACCCCCAGCTCGGTCGATACGGTCAAAGCAATCCAACAACGTACTCTCCACATCCGTTACTCGCACATAAGGGTTTCCCTTGGGTGTCATCATACCAACGATTTCCTTTGTTTGTCGGCAATAGGTATAATCCACATCGTCGAAAGAAAAGGAATTGAAGCGAGTCATGCTTTTCACAAAAACCTCATTGAAGGGTTGATGAGCCAATCCATGAAATTCCAATGCTGTGTGATAACTGATGCAAGCTGTATGTGACAAGTGGCTTCCTATCTCATACTTGTCGCAAACAGGTAAGCCAGATGCAATATCCTTCATGCAATAGGTATTGCGCCGTATAGCCACAATCCACCCTTGTTGCTTGTACCGAGCAAGCAACGCTTCCACCGATTTCACCTTGTCTTTCAGAGCCTCAGAAAGTTCATCCGAAGTGAATATCCGCAGCTTGTATAATATACTCAGTAGTTCTGTCATTGTTTCTAATTTTGCGCAAAGATATGAAATCTAATTTGTTTATGAGAAAAATCAGAAACTTTTTATGCTTTTTTATATGTTCTTTCCATCTTAATTGTCCGACTACGGAGGAACAAATCACCGACAGGCAAGTTCTTTTG
>JAJXAL010000048.1:0-30084 GCA_021628325.1 Segatella copri
CATCTACTATCATAAGGTAACCAACTACGACGACTTGATGGAATGGGTGAAATAATTCTTAATGTTAAATGTTATCGCCTCCTCTCTCACCATCTACGCCTTCGAAGCCATGAAGGCGGAACTGGAGAAAGAGGAGGAAGTTAATGATTTCAACACCACCCAACTGAATTGATAGAGGGGCATTTTATGATAAAAGATAGAGTTATAAACCCTATCTTTTACTCTATTTCCTCTATCCTTGCCAACTCCCAGCCCTTGAACTGCATGATAATCTTATGAAGCGTTGTGCCCTGGCGAAGAGACTCAACCCTCGGAGCATCGGCATATCGCCTAATCTGTTCCACAGCATCCAACCATTGCTTCTCCGACTTCTTCATAGGGCTACCATCTTCCTTCAAGACATCCTTCAACTCTTCATCAAACTCCTTTCTGGAGAGAACCTTGAGTTCGAGGATATAGCTGTGCTGACTGGCATAATGGGTATGATCAGGCAACAGGAAGAAATCACAATAGCCATGATTCAGCTCCAATTCGGGAGCCGTGATGTAATAATCGTTGAGGTTCAAGTATGCCATAAAGAAACCTTGCAGATTTCGCTCCGATTCTATTCCGTCACGCACAGAAGAAACCTTAGCGTAGGCATCAGCCATGAAACGCAGTCCTTCCTCCCATACTCCTTCATAAGCCATGTCGTAATAGTAATCCGTCAATCTGTTGGTATCCACATACGACTTTGCCTGATACTCTTCTTCCAAATATCCGTAATACTGCTTGCGAACATTATTATTAGGAATGCCCAAAATCAACTTAGAACCACGTGTACCCTTGATGGTCAACATACCATAATAAAAAAGCAAACTTGGGAAGATTTCAGCCTTCGGTATCTGATAGGCAGAGAACTGTTCCTCCAGTTGGGCAACAATCTGTCCCTCTTCCGCAATTTTACGGATGATTCCCTTGCGCTCGCCATCCAATTTATCGAATTGCAAGAGTTTCTTCATCTTGCCATAATCGGTCTTGGTATTCGGGTCTATCATCTGCTCTGGAGCCTGACCATAGTCCATGTAGTTGCGAAGATAGTAAAGCACCATATCGCAATTAAACATTCTTACATTCTTACGCAAAGCCTGCTTGGCAAAACAATAGTTGTCGTACCAAGGCTTCATATCGTTGACGATGGCTTCCACATCGCTATCTGCAGGAATGCTTCCCATCTCCTTATAATAAGTGAACATCTCGACCACGTCCTTGGTAGAGAAGCCCAGCATCTCGTCGAACTCTGGCTTTATGGAGATATTCCATCCCACATTATACCCACTTGTCACATCATCCAGGGTTACAGGACTGACACCCATCATGAAGATGCGCTCGAAGTTTCCCTTGAACTTCTTGAAGACATCACGATAGAAACCATCGGCATGAGTAATGGCATGATACACTTTCTCACCATGCTCATTGAGCACTACATTAGTAAAATTATCATACTCATCAATGATAAGATAAAGCTGAAAATGATTTGCCTTGGCTGCATCAAAGATTATCTGCATCTTATCAGCATACTGTGTCTTCGCCTTGATTTCCTGAACCTTCTTATCACCATAATATGCAGCATACTGCTCTGCAAAACTATCCAACTTGATACATAGATAGGCATTGAATCTTTCCTCCAAGACTTCTATCTTACCTGTAATTTGAGAAAAATCCAGGAACAGTACCTGGTAAATTCCTTGCAGGGATGTAGGATGCTGGCCTATCCACAAATTACCGAAGAGTTTTTCGAAACTCTCCTTCTGGTTACAGTCATAGTAAGAGTAGAGCATACTAAGAAATATGCTCTTTCCAAAACGCCGGGGACGGATGAAGAAGAGATTGCGAGGCTGCTTCTCCAGCTCTGGCAAAAACATCGTCTTATCGACATAATATAGATTCTGACTCATCACCGTGGCGAAATCAGATACTCCGTATGGTACTTGCTTTACTTGCTGTTTCATCATGCTATGAAATTTAACCAGTTTATATGTGCAAAGTTACGGTTTTATTTTGAAACAACCAAAGTTTTTCACTGCTTTTTTTCAAATAAAAAATCCCTGCCATAGGAAGCCTTTCCTACAGCAGGGATTTTTCTATTGGGAATCATCAAGAATGACTTAACTGTCAATTCTTAACTACTAACTATCAACTATTTATACTCTCCCCAAGCCTTGATGTCGATATCCTCCAGCTTGGTGGTGCAGAATGCATAAATAAACGCACTCGCCAGACGGCTGTTGGTAATCAATGGCACGTTCAGGTCGATGGCTGCACGACGAATCTTGTAACCATTTGAAAGCTCGCTGCTGGTCAGGTTCTTTGGAATATTCACTACCATATCAATCTCATGGTTGTGGAGCATCTCCAAAGCCTTAGGTGCACCGCCTTCTGCCTCCTCTGATGGCCAGAGCACACGGGTGTTCTCAATGCCGTTCTCGGTGAGGAACTTGCTACTACCACCGGTTGCATACAGCTTGTAGCCATGCTTAACCAGCATCTGGGCAGCATCGAGCAAATCTACCTTCTGCTTGGCAGAACCTGTAGAAAGCAGGATGTTCTTGGCTGGAATGCGATGACCCACAGAAAGCATACTCTTCAGAAGTGCGGTAGATGTATCGTCGCCCAAGCAACCAACCTCACCCGTACTGCTCATATCCACACCCAATACTGGGTCCGCCTTCTGCAAACGGTTGAAGCTGAACTGAGATGCCTTGATACCTACATAGTCGAGATCGAAGAGGTTCTTGTGTGGCTTCTCTACTGGCAAACCGAGCATTACGCGGGTAGCCAACTCGATGAGGTTGATCTTCAATACCTTGCTCACGAATGGGAACGAACGGCTGGCACGAAGGTTACACTCGATAACGAGAATATCATTGTCACGAGCCATGAACTGGATGTTGAACGGACCGTTGATGTGCAACTCCTTGGCAATCTGACGACCTACTCGCTTTACACGACGAACTGTCTCAACATACAACTTCTGAGGAGGGAACTGGATGGTAGCATCACCTGAGTGAACACCGGCAAACTCGATGTGCTCGGAAATCGCATAGGCAATCACCTCGCCATTCTTTGCCACTGCATCCATCTCAATCTCCTTGGCATGTTCGATAAACTTACTTACTACCACTGGGTGATCCTCACTTACATTGGCAGCCAACTGCAGGAATCGCTTCAGCTCTTCCTCGTTAGAACATACGTTCATCGCAGCACCAGAAAGCACGTAGCTAGGACGAACCAATACAGGGAAGCCTACACGCTCGATGAAGTTGTCGATATCCTCCATAGAGGTCAGGGCACTCCACTCTGGCTGGTTGATGCCGTTGTTGGTCAACATCTGAGAGAACTTGGCACGGTCCTCAGCGTTATCGATGTCCTTGGCAGCAGTACCCAGGATTGGCACATTCTGTGCATCCAGATGCATAGCCAGGTTGTTTGGAATCTGACCACCGGTAGATACGATGACGCCATGAGGCTGCTCCATCTCGATGATATCCATCACACGCTCGAAGGTCAACTCGTCGAAGTAGAGACGGTCGCACATATCGTAGTCGGTAGATACGGTCTCCGGGTTGTAGTTGATCATCACAGAGCGCCAGCCCTCCTTGCGGATGGTGTTCAAAGCCTGAACGCCACACCAGTCGAACTCTACGGAAGAACCGATGCGGTAAGCACCTGAACCGAGTACGATGATAGAACGGTGGTCGTTCTCGAAGGTGATGTCGCTCTTCACACCTGCGTAGGTTACATAGAGGTAGTTGGTCTGGGCAGGATACTCTGCTGCCAGGGTATCAATCTGCTTCACTACAGGCAGGATGCCATAGCTCTTGCGCTTGTTGCGAACCAGCAGGGCAGCCTTGTGCATGTTGCCCAACTCCTGCTCCAAGCCAACGGCACGGGCTACCTGGAAGTCGGTAAAACCATAAACCTTGGCAGAACGGAGCAAATCCTGACCGATGGTATTGATGTTGCACTTCTTCATCGCCTCGTCGATGTCGATGATGTGCTTCAACTTCTCAAGGAACCACTTGTCAATCTTGGTCAAGTCGTGAATCTGATCTACGGTATAACCCTTGTGCATTGCCTTTGAAATCACGAACACACGCTTATCTGTTGGCTCGCGCAAAGCTGCATCGATATCGTCGATTTCAAGCTCCTTGTTCTCTACGAAACCGTGCATGCCCTGACCAATCATACGAAGACCCTTCTGGATAGCCTCCTCGAAGTTGCGGCCGATGGCCATTACCTCACCTACTGACTTCATAGATGAACCCAACTCCTTATCTACGCCACGGAACTTAGACAAGTCCCAACGTGGAATCTTACATACCACGTAGTCCAATGCTGGCTCGAAGAAGGCAGATGTGGTCTTGGTTACAGAGTTCTTCAACTCGAACAGACCGTAACCCATACCGAGCTTGGCTGCAACGAAGGCAAGAGGATAACCGGTAGCCTTAGATGCCAAGGCTGATGAACGGCTCAAGCGGGCGTTCACCTCGATTACGCGATAGTCCTCGCTCTTTGGGTCGAAGGCATACTGCACGTTACACTCACCCACGATTCCGATGTGACGGATAATCTTGATGGCGAGGGCACGGAGCTTATGATACTCAGCATTGCTCAGGGTCTGAGATGGAGCGATGACGATACTCTCACCGGTATGGATTCCCAGTGGGTCGAAGTTCTCCATGTTACAAACGGTAATACAGTTGTCGTAACGGTCGCGAACTACCTCATACTCAATCTCTTTCCAGCCCTTCAAACTCTTCTCTACCAATACCTGTGGAGAGAATGAGAAGGCCTTCTCAGCGAGCTTATTCAGCTCCTCCTCGTTGTCTGCGAAACCAGAACCGAGTCCACCTAGCGCGTAAGCAGCACGGATGATGACAGGATAGCCGAGCTCAGCAGCAGCCTTGCGGGTCTGCTCGATGTTTTCGCAAGCCTCGCTCTTGATAGTCTTCACGTTGATTTCATCCAGCTTCTCTACGAAGAGCTCACGGTCCTCAGTATCCATGATAGCCTGTACTGGAGTACCCAATACCTTGACATTATATTTCTCCAGGATGCCCTGGCGATAGAGTTCCACACCACAGTTGAGGGCAGTCTGACCACCGAAGCTCAGGAGGATACCGTCTGGCTTCTCCTTCTGGATAACACGCTCTACGAAGTAAGGCTGCACTGGCAGGAAGTAAATCTGGTCGGCAACACCTTCTGATGTCTGTACGGTTGCGATATTCGGGTTGATGAGCACAGTCTCAACACCTTCCTCGCGCAATGCCTTCAGGGCCTGCGAACCTGAGTAGTCGAACTCACCTGCTTCACCGATCTTCAAGGCTCCAGAACCTAAGAGGAGCACCTTCTTTATATTTTCGTCTTTCATTATTTTCCTAATTATTTAAGTGTTTCTACAAACTTATCAAACATGAACTCTGTATCCACAGGGCCTGAGCAAGCCTCTGGGTGGAACTGGCTTGAGAACCAAGGGTTCACCTTGTGGCGGATACCCTCGTTAGAGCCATCATTCATATTTACAAAGAGTTCCTCCCAATCGTTGCCCAATGTCTTGGCATCAACGGCATAACCGTGGTTCTGAGAGGTGATGTAGCAATTGTTGGTTCCTACCATGCGCACTGGCTGGTTGTGTGAACGGTGACCATACTTCAACTTGTAGATAGTAGCACCGGCTGCCTTAGAAAGCAACTGGTTACCCATACAGATACCGCAGATAGGCTTGCGGCTCTGGCTAATCTGCTTGCGAATAATGTTTACTGCATCCTCGCACATATCCGGGTCGCCAGGACCATTGGCCAGGAACAATCCGTCGAAGTCCATATCGGTGTAATCGTAATTCCATGGCACACGGATCACCTCTACGCCTCTGTTGATGAGGCAACGGATGATGTTTGCCTTCACACCGCAGTCAACGAGAACCACCTTCTTGCCGGCACCCTCGTTGTAACGGATAATCTCCTTGCAGCTTACCTGGTCAACGAAGTTTACACCCTCGTAGTTAGCCTCAGGGATGTTGTCTGGTTCATCATCAAAGAGAATCTTACCCATCATCACACCATGCTCACGAAGCACCTTAGTCAACTCACGGGTGTCGATGCCTGTGATTCCTGGCACCTTTTCGCGCTTCAACCAGTCGGCAAGACTCTCCACTGCATTCCAGTGGCTGTACTGCTCGCTGTAATCATTCACGATGATGGCAGAAGCATAAATCTTGTCACTCTCCATGAAGGTTGGCAAACCATTCTCCTCAAAAGTAAATGGTGGCACACCATAGTTGCCCACGAGAGGGAATGTAAGTGTCATCAACTGACCGGCGTAAGAAGGGTCGGTCAAACTCTCTGGATATCCCATCATGGCTGTGTTGAACACAACCTCGCCCGCTACAGGAGCGTCATATCCAAAAGATTTGCCATGGAACTTGGTTCCATCGCTCAAAACTAAGGTTACTTTTTTCATATCTGACATTTGATTCTTTTATTTCATACTTATAAGAGCAAATGAATTCTTCACTCTTCGTTCTTCTCTCTTCACTTATTTATGATAAACGTTTTCGATGTAATTTACAAACGACTGGTTGCAGAGCTTCGTGCCGCCTGGGGTTGGATAATGACCGGTGAAATACCAGTCACCCTTGTGGTTTGGAATCGCCTCGCGCAAGCCCTCGATGCTCTGGAATACAAGCTGGATAGGAGTGGTCATGCCCTCTGGACGAAGCATCTCAACAATCTTCTCGTTGATTTCCTCGGTGCTGAATGGCTTGTAGATGGAGCGTACCGGATTGATCTGCTCCTCCTTTGGCTTTGCCAATTCTGCCTTGCAAGCCTCATAGGTCTGCTCGATAAGGTCTTCCATCTTGCGCTCTTTCAAAAGCTGGATGGCAGCACGGAACACGCAGAACTCTTCCAGTCTTGCCATATCGATGCCGTAGTAATCCGGATATCGGATCTGAGGGGCACTGGAAACCACTACAATCTTCTTAGGATGCAGACGGTCGAGGATGCGGAGAATACTCTCCTTCAGGGTAGTACCACGCACGATACTATCATCGATAATGACAAGATTATCCACATTCGGCTCAATGCTTCCATAGGTTACATCATACACATGGCTCGCCAGGTCGTTACGACTGTTGCCCTCAGTGATGAAGGTACGGAGTTTGATATCCTTCCATGCTATCTTTTCTGAGCGGACGAAGTCGCCGAGGATTTCGTATAATTCTTCTTTTGAAGGAACATGGTCGAGGTTGGCAATCTGCTCAATCTTGGTCTCATTAAGATACTTCTTGAAACCGCTCAACATGCCATAGTAAGCCACCTCGGCAGTGTTCGGGATATAGCTGAACACGGTGTGGTCTACATCATAATCCACAGCCTTCAGGATAGGCTGGGTCAACTGCTCCCCCAACTGCTTACGCTCCTGGTAGATATCCTTGTCGGAACCACGACTGAAGTAGATGCGCTCGAATGAGCAGGCTGAATCGCCCTTCTGCTCCATGATGCGCTCGATGCTGCACTCTCCGTTCTTCTTCACGAGAAGCGCCGTGCCCGGCATCAGTTCCTGCACTTCCTCTGCCTCCAGGTCGAAGGTGGTCTGGAGTACAGGGCGCTCGCTGGCTACTACCACGATTTCATCGTTCTTGTAATAGAACGCAGGACGGATGCCCCAAGGGTCGCGCATAGAGAACATTTCACCCGAACCGGTGATACCACAAACCACATAACCGCCATCAAAGTTCTTCATCGTGGTCTTGAGTACATTGCTCATCTTCACGTGGTCTTCTATATAGTTGGTGATATCGGTATTCTGCATCTCCATCGCCTTTGCAGCTACGAAGTTGCGCTCCACCTCTCTGTCCAGACGGTGCCCCATCAGTTCAAGCATGATGTAGGTGTCGCTGTAGATGCGAGGACTCTGGCCCTGCTTGGTCAGTTCCTCGAAGATTTCATCTACGTTGGTCATGTTGAAGTTACCACAAAGGCAGAGGTTCTTCGCCTTCCAGTTGTTACGTCGCAGGAATGGGTGCACATACTGAATGCCACTCTTTCCGGTGGTACTGTAGCGCAGGTGTCCCATATAAAGTTCGCCTGCAAAAGGCAGTTCCTCTTTAGCGAACTTTGCATCAGCAAGCTGCTCGGGAGTCAGGCTCTTGAAGTTGGCATTCGCCTTGCCGAAGATTTCGGTCACGGCATTCTTGCCCTCTGCACGCTCACGGAACATATACTCATGACCAGGCTTACCGCCCAGTTTGACACAAGCCATACCAGCACCCTCCTGGCCACGGTTGTGCTGCTTCTCCATCATCAGATAGAGTTTGTTGAGTGCGTACATCCAAGTACCATACTTCTGCTGGTAATACTCCAGTGGCTTGAGCAATCTGATCATTGCTACACCACACTCATGTTTCAATGGTTCCATCTCTCTATTATCCTTATCTTATTTAGTTAAATTTGAATATACCTATCCGAGGGATTCCCCTCCAAAAAAAGGGAAACGTCAAGAAATGACGAATCCCTTTATATATTATTCTACAGTAACTGACTTGGCCAAGTTTCTAGGTTGGTCAACGTCCTTGCCCTTACATACAGCTACATGGTAAGCCAAGAGCTGCAAAGGAATGGTAGCCAATAATGGCTCCAAGCACTCCAAGGTCTCAGGGAGTTCAATCACTTCGTCGGCAATCTTGGAAATGATTTCATCGCCATTGCTGACAATAGCAATAACACGACCCTGACGGGCTTTAATCTCCTGAATATTAGACAAGACCTTCTCGTACATGAAGTTGTGGGTAGCAATAACTACCACTGGCATATCGCTGTCAATCAATGCGATAGGACCATGCTTCATCTCCGCTGCAGGATAACCCTCAGCGTGGATGTAGCTAATCTCCTTCAACTTCAGTGCACCCTCAAGGGCCACAGGATACTGGAATCCACGGCCCAGATAGATGAAATTGCGAGCGTATGTAAACGTACGACTCAAATCAGCTATCTTATTGTTGAGCTTCAACACTTCCTTCATCTTGGCAGGAATGTTCCAAAGCTGTTCTGTAATCTTCTGATATTCATTTTCGCTGATGGTTCCCCTCTCCTTACCGATGGCAAGTGCCAGGAGGATAAGGACGGTAACCTGACCAGTGAACGCCTTGGTAGAGGCAACACCAATCTCCGGACCTACGTGAATATAGGTACCTGTATCTGTCTCTCGTGCGATGGAAGAACCGATGGAGTTACAGATACCATAGATAAACGCACCGCTCTCCTTGGCAAGCTTGATGGCAGCCAGGGTATCAGCGGTTTCACCACTCTGGGAAATGGCGATGACCACATCATCCTTCGTTACCACAGGATTACGGTAACGGAATTCAGATGCATATTCCACTTCCACAGGGATGCGACAATAGTTCTCTATCATCTGCTTGCCGATAAGTCCGGCATGCCATGATGTACCACAAGCCACGATGATGATTCGCTTGGCATTGAGAAGCTGCTGGCGATGGTCGGTAATGGAGCTGAGCACGACCCCCATCTCAGTCTCCTTCTTGCTGGTTGTATCGTCGCCATCAGTCATTACGCGAGTTTCCACTGTGCGGCTAACTACACGACCACGCATACAGTTACGAAGGCACTCTGGCTGCTCAAAAATTTCCTTCAACATAAAGTGAGGGAAACCGCCCTTCTCTATCTGACCGAGATCAATGTCTACGGTCTGTACCTCTGGATTGAGTTTAACGTTCTGGATGTTCACCACCTGCAATTCCTCACCGAGGCGCATCACAGCGATGTTACCATCCTCCAGATAAACCACCTTATCTGTATATTCGATGATAGGACTGGCATCAGAACCGAGATAAAACTCACCATCCTTTCCGATACCTACAACCAACGGACTCTGCTTACGGGCAGCAATGATCTGATTAGGGTTACGCTTATCAAGAATAGCGATAGCGTAGGCTCCGATTACCTGACGGAGAGCCACCTGAACGGCAGTCAGCAAGTCGAGATTTTTCTTTATCTGAATATATTCAATCAGCTGAACGAGAACCTCAGTATCCGTCTCGCTCTTAAACTCTACTCCCTTAGCAATGAGATTCTTCTTGATATCGGCATAGTTTTCTATGATTCCATTATGAATCATGGCAAGGTTCTTGCTAGAGGAATAATGCGGGTGAGCATTTACAGCTGAAGGCTCTCCATGGGTAGCCCAACGAGTATGAGCAATACCCACATGTCCCGAAATATCCTTATCAGAGCAGAACGCTTCAAGATCTGCCACCTTACCCTTTGCCTTGTAAACGTTCAAAGCACCATCATTACTGATAAGAGCCACGCCTGCACTATCGTATCCACGATATTCCAAACGCTTTAAACCTTTGATAAGAGCAGGATAAGCCTCACCCTTACCTAAATATCCTACAATGCCACACATATATATATTATTATTTTTGTAGTATCCTAATTGTACTCCCTTCTATTACCTGCTATCGCAAGATATTGACAATCAATGATGCGATAGAAATCAATGTACCAACGGCAGAGAACCACAATGTAGTAGATGAACCGATAGATGAGTTTTGAGCTTTCACCTTATTTGGTTCTACATAGATAATATCATTCTGCTGCAGATAATAGAATGGTGAATTAATAATATTTGCATCATTCAAGTTCATACGATAAGTATGCTTCTCTCCTGCTGCATCCTGACGAATCAATAATACATTGTCACGCTTACCATAGATAGTTAAGTCGCCACACTGTGCCAAAGCTTCAAGAATACTCATCTTCTCCTGTGGAGCATAAATAATTCCTGGCTTTTCTACTTCACCTAATACAGATACATGGTAACTGCCCATGCGAACCGTAACAATAGGATTTTCTTTTTCTGCCAGATAAGGCTTCACCTTATTCTTGATGAGATCTTCAGCCTGCTTCTTGGTCAAACCACCGACATGCAAGGTTCCAACAACAGGAAACTCAATATTACCATCATTATCAACCAGATATCCTTGCAGGGAACCACTACCATAACTCAGCTGTCCGCCTGTACCCAATGTTTGAGAGACAGAGAGGTTGAAAGGCATGGCAGCCTTTGGATCTGTTGTAATTACTGTAATTGTAAGTTCGTCCTTAGGCATAATCTTGGCTTCATAAAGCATTCTTGAAGCAGCCAAGCTGATAGAATCTGCATTTTGGAAATAAGCTACATTCTTAGTACTTCCACAACTGCCAAGTACTAAGAGCATAGTCAAAGCGACTAAAACTGAACTAACGAGTTTTTTCATTTTCTAAAATTTTCGTTTTAAAATATTGGTGCAAAATTACGGTATTTTTTTGAATACTGCAAATTTTTGCACCAATAATTCTATTTACGTCTATTTTTTTTTGAAATAATAGCCTTTTTTACTTATCTTCGATGCCATTTGATGGCAAATTAAAGCTATAACTGTTATCGAAAATCTTCTTCACTTTATTAATCTCAACGAAGGTTGTGCCTCCACCCTCTCCAAAGCTACCGCTCAGATAAGCAATCTTATCCTCCTCACCTAAGTAGCCTTTCTGGCGAAGCATACGTACCGCAGCAGTAAACATAGCTTTGGTAGAAACCTGATCCTTCTGATGAATTGGAATAATACCATAGCTCAGATTCAACCAGCGCTGGAGTTTCTCCTTATAGCAGATTGCCAATACCGGATTTGGACCACGGAAGGCTGCCAGGTCGCGTGCAGTCTGACCGGTCTCGCCATCGGTAATAATACCAGCAACACCCAACTTCTTTGTAGCCTCAATGGCAGCATGAGCCAGGAAGAGTTTCTGGTCAATCTTACCATCTTCCATTGGATCAATATCATTCAGTGGAGACTTGTCCTTCTCTGCCTGCTCAGCAATACGGGCCATGGTCTGCACTGCTTCTACAGGATACTTACCGCTTGCTGTCTCACCAGAAAGCATCAGCGCATCGGTGCGATAGAAGATAGCATTGGCAATATCAGTTACCTCAGCACGGGTAGGACGTGGATTCTTAATCATGGTATGCAACATCTGTGTAGCCACGATTACCGGTTTCTGCGCCTTCACACACTTAGAGATGATGCGGCGCTGGATGCCTGGAATTCTCTCGATTGGCACCTCGATACCCAGGTCACCACGGGCAACCATGATACCATAGCAGGCATCAATAATCTCGTCAATATTATCAACACCTTCCTGATTTTCAATCTTAGAGATAATCTTGATATCACTGTTGTGAGCGTCCAAGATATCCTGAACTGCCTTCACATCGGCTGCATTGCGCACAAAAGAGTGAGCGATGAAATCAATATCCAACTCGATAGCGAGTTCAATATTTCGGCGGTCTTTCTCTGTCAGTGCAGGCAAGTCGATATGCTCTCCCGGCACATTCACGCTCTTGTGAGCCCCGAGCACTCCCTCGTTCTGAACCTCGGCAACCAGCATAGGACCCTGGCTGTCGATAATCTTCATATCGAGTTCACCATCATCGAAGAGCAAATCATCACCTACCTTAACATCGGCTGCGATGTCAGGATAGCTCACATTCACAATATCATGAGAAGACTCCATTTCCGGACGTCCAAAGATTTTCACTACATCACCAACATTGTAGTGGATAGGTTCCTTCACACCTGTAGTTCGCACCTCAGGACCTTTGGTATCAATCATAATACCAATATGTGGAGACACGGCTCTTACATTCTTTACGATGGTGCGTATACCCTCTTCTGTG
This sequence comes from Segatella copri, assembly GCA_021628325.1. Taxonomy (GTDB): domain Bacteria; phylum Bacteroidota; class Bacteroidia; order Bacteroidales; family Bacteroidaceae; genus Prevotella; species Prevotella copri_R. The sequence goes on from JAJXAL010000048.1 coordinate 12,784, forward strand.
GCATGAGCAGTATTCATACGAACAACGTTCATACCAGCGAAAAACAGTTTTCGGATAAAATCCTGATCACATCTACGATCACTGATGGAAGCGACAATCTTTGTTTGTTTCATATTTGTAATTAACCTTATTGAAATTTCAATGTTTGCGGTATTTCTACCATATTTCTAAAATTGCGTGCAAAGATACAAAGAATTTCTGAAATAAAAAACATCTGAAATACAAAATATATATAAAATATTAAGTTACTTTCAAATTGAAAGCACATAAAACAGAAAATCTAGCCAATGGGACACTTCTCGTTCCCATTGACTAGATAACAAATCTATTAATCCCGTTGAAAAACAGGATTCTTAATGATCAATTCTAAATTAGATATCCAAGTCTGGCGCCTTCTCAGCTCCTGCTGCTGCCTCAAACTTAGGCATCACATTGAAATTGAAGAGACCGGCGATAAGGGCACTTGGCATTTTTCTAACCGTCTGGTTATAGTTCTGAACGGCTTCATTATACTTGCGGCGTGCCTCGCTGATACGGTTTTCCGTACCCTCTTCCTGAACCTGAAGAGCCTTGAAGTTCTCGCTGGCTTTCAACTCAGGATATTTCTCGGCTACTACCATCAATTTGGAGAATGCATTCGCCAACTCACCCTGTGCAGCAGCATATTTCTTCAGGCTAGCCTCAGTAAGATTATTGGCATCCAGCTTTACCTGACCAACAGCAGCACGAGCCTTGGTTACCTCGGCAAAGGTTTCTTTCTCATGCTTGGCATAAGCCTTAACTATCTTTGCCAACTGTGGCATCATGTCTGCACGACGCTGATACTGAGTCTGAACATTAGCCAACTCTGTGGTAGCCAACTCCTGTTTCTCTACCAATCCGTTATAACCACTGAACATCCATAGTACCAGCACAACTATGATGCCCAGAATAATCCAGCTTTTCTTTATACCTCTCTTTGCCGGTTGCATGTTTGAATTCATTGTCTGTTCCATTGTCATTATTATTAATTATTAATTCTAAACTATAAACTATTAACTATCAAAGGCATCACCATCCTCCGCCAGAGCCACCTCCGCTAAAGGTGCCTCCGCCAAAAGAACCGCCCGAGAAACCGCCGCCGGAAGAACCGCCACCTCCCATAAAGAAAGGAGGTATCCAGTCATCATCGTTGTTTCTCCTACGAGACTGGTTTCTCTGATTGCTCTTCGGTCTTGGCTTCACAATACCGAGCATCTCCAGAATATACCTGATAAACAGATAGATAGGAATACCGAAGAAGATAAGGAACAGGATAATGACCAGGAACCAGTCCTCTTCGTCATTAACCGAACCTTCATCAACATCCGCAATTCCCGTCCGTCCACTTTTCACCTTATTATATATAGCACGGCTCACAGATGCTACCGCCTCGCCCGGATTGCCTTCACGCATATACTTCACGATGCAAGCCCGGGCAATATCATCGCAGTCCACATCGGTCAACTCCCCCTCCAGTCCACTTCCTGGAGCAATAAAGTACTTATGGTCCTCCACCGCGATGACGATAACCAGTCCTCTCCGACTCTTCTTGTAACCGATACCATATTGGTTGCCCACATCCTGCGCCATCCGAAAGGCATCCTGGTTGTCAACCTTTCCCACAATGATGAGCACATTCTGTACGCCACACTCCAACTTCAGTTTCTGAAGATAGAAATTGGCAGAATCCTTCTGAGCCTTATCAACATATCCATCCGGGTCGGAAACATATTGCGTAGAATCCCTGAGGAAAGGAATCGGTACATTTTTCGCCGTCCAGACCTCCCCAGCCGTCAACGCCAATGCATGAAAGGCAACCATCATCAAAGCCAAAAAATATCTCTTAAATCTCATAATTTCTCTATTTTGGTGCAAAAATACGCAATAAAAACCTTATATGCAAATACTTAGAGCATTATTTTTGCAAAAAAAGCCTTAAGTATTTTGTTATATCATAAAAAACTTGTATCTTTGCACACCGAAATAAAGAATAACAAGTAAAATTAGTAAAAAATAAAGAAATGACCAAAGCAGATATCATTAATGAGGTAGCTATCGCTACTGGTATGCCTAAGAAAGAAGTAGGTACTGTAGTAGAGGCTTTTATGGAAGAGGTTAAGAAGTGCCTCATCGAAAAGAAGGACAATGTATACTTGCGTGGCTTCGGCAGCTTCAATATCAAGCATCGTGCTGCTAAGACTGCCCGTAACATCTCTAAGAATACAACCATCACCATTCCAGCTCACGACTTGCCAAGCTTCAAGCCATCAAAGAGCTTCATCGAGGAGATGCAGAACGCTCAGTAATACTGCTGGACAGGAAGAGAGAAATATCATTTTTTATAATAACAATATTTTAAAATTTTAAAATCATGCCAAACGGAAAGAAAAAGAAGGGCCACAAGATGGCTACTCACAAGCGTAAAAAAAGATTACGTAAGAACAGACATAAGAGCAAGTAAGCTAGCATTGTAGCTAGTCTACTATAGCTCTCGGTCAGTTCGTGACTGAGGGGGTGTGTCAGTTCTGATATGGAATGACATACCCTTTTTTTGTATTAATTTAAAGTTAAAAGATTATTGAAGATATGACAAGCGAAGTTGTAATTGATGTCCAACAGAAAGACATCTCTATCGCACTCATGGAGGACAAGCAGCTGGTGGAATACCAGAACGAACCTCGTGAGGCATCGTTCTCTGTGGGCAACATCTACATCGCAAAGGTTAAAAAACTGATGCCGGGTCTTAACGCCTGCTTCGTGGATGTAGGTTATGAACGCGACGCCTTTCTTCATTATCTTGACCTAGGAAGTCATTTTAATTCCTACCAGAAGTACCTTAAACAAGTACAGAGCGACAGAAAGAAACTTTTCCCATTCTCTAAAGCCAGCAAAATGCCTGAATTGGAAAAGGACGGCAGCATACAGAATGTACTCAAAGCAGGACAGGAAGTGCTGGTACAAATCGTAAAGGAACCAATCTCTACCAAGGGACCTCGACTCACAGGCGAAATCTCATTCGCGGGCCGATACCTGGTACTCATGCCATTCGGTGATAAAGTTTCTGTCTCGTCGAAAATTAAAAGCGGTGAAGAACGCTCCCGACTCAAACAACTCATTCACAGCATCAAACCAAAGAATTGCGGCGTTATCGTCCGCACTGTGGCTGAGGGTAAGAAGGTCGCTGAGCTCGATGCTGAGCTGAAAGTCCTGGTGAAGCGATGGGAGGATGCTATCGCCAAGGTACAGAAGACCCAGCAGCGCCCGCAACTTGCATTCGAGGAGACCGGAAGAGCCGTTGCTCTCTTGCGTGACTTGTTTAACCCATCTTACGAGAACATCTACGTGAACAACGAAGATGTGATGAACGAGGTGAAGAACTATGTTTCTCTAATAGCCCCTGAAAAGGCGGGCATAGTTAAGCTCTACACCGGTAAGGTGCCTATCTTCGACAATTTCAGCATTACCAAGCAGATTAAAGCTGGCTTTGGTCGTGTTGTTAACTACAAGCACGGTGCTTATCTCATCATCGAGCACACCGAGGCCTTGCATGTTGTCGATGTAAACAGTGGTAACAGAACTCGTGAGAAAGGTCAGGAAGCAAATGCACTGGATGTTAACCTCGGCGCTGCTGATGAGTTGGCAAGACAATTGCGCCTCCGAGATATGGGAGGTATCATTGTTGTCGACTTCATCGACATGAATCTTGCCGAAGACCGACAGTTGCTCTATGAACGCATGTGCAAGAACATGCAGAAGGACCGTGCCAAGCACAACATCCTGCCATTGAGCAAGTTCGGACTGATGCAGATTACACGCCAGCGTGTACGTCCGGCTATGGATGTGAATGTAGATGAAACCTGCCCTACCTGTTTCGGTACGGGCAAGATCAAGTCTAGCATCCTCTTCACCGACCAGTTGGAAAGAAAAATCGACCGCCTAGTCAACAAGATCGGCGTCAAGAAATTCACTTTGTATGTGAATCCTTACGTAGCTGCCTTCATCAACAAGGGCTTCATTTCCCTGAAGCGCAGATGGCAGTTTAAGTATGGTTTCGGCTTCAATGTGATTCCTTCACAGAAACTGGCATTCCTCCAGTACGAATTCTACGACAAGGACAACCAGTATCTGGACATGCAGGAAGAACAGGAAACAAAGTAAGTTTTTAATTATCAGAAAAAAGCTCCATTCGCATCTGATTGCGAATGGAGCTTTTTTATTTTGTTTTTCTACACCTTATTATATATAGGGCATTTTAGTACTCTATCTCATTATTCACCATCTTCTCTGTATCCCAAGGTGCAGGAGCACCGCCGAGATAACGATGGAACCAGTCGAGGTGCGCATTGTAATAGAGCGGCATCGACTTCAGGTTGCTTGGCCAGTGACCATCATACTTCAAGACTATCAGTCGCGAAGGAATGTTCAGGGTCTGCAAAGCTGTAAAATATTGCAAACTCTGGGTATACGGTACACGATAGTCCAGTTCGCCCGTCATCACGAGAGTTGGTGTTGAGAAGTTCTTGATGTATGAGGATGGCGACCACTTCTCGTAGAGATCGGAATTATAAGGCTGTCCCTCTAACTCAAAGTTAGGAAACCATACTTCCTCAGTACTGCCCCACATAGAGCGCAAGTCATATACGCCCATCATGGAAGCCAGACACTTGAATCGCTTGGTATGTCCCTGCAGCCAGTTCATCATGTAACCGCCATACGACCATCCCATCGCTCCCATCCTCGTGGAGTCAACATATTCCAGGGTTGCCAATTTATCGGTAACCTTCATTACATCTTCGAATACCTTTCCGCCCCAGTCGCCAGAAATGGCACGGGTAAAGGCCTGACCATATCCCGTAGAACCGTGAGGGTTAGGATAAGCCACCACATAACCGGCAGCAGGATAAACCTGCCAGTCGCCACGGAAGGAATTCATCCACTGCATCTGTGGTCCGCCATGCACATTGATGATAAGCGGATATTTCTTGCTGGCATCAAAGTTGTGTGGCTTCACGATGAATACCTGTACCTTGTCGCCACCAGCGCCATCTACCCAGATACTCTCAGATGGACGGATATCCACTTCATCCTCCAACTGCTGGTTGAGGAAGGTAATCTGCTGTTCCTTGCCGCTGGCTACAGGAGTTCCATTCCACTTTTTCATCTGCTGGCGATAGAGAGCCGATGGCTTGCCTGTCGTGCTATAGGTATAATATACCATACCCTTATTGTCGAAATCAAACTCCGAGATGGCCTTGCCCGTCAATACCGGCGAGATGGTTTTTCTGGCTATATCGAGCTTGTAGAGCGGCTGAGCACCCTGTACCTGACCGAGGAAGAAGATACTCTTGCTGTCGGGAGCCCATTTGTAATCGTCTACCCAGTTGTCAAACTTCTCTGTCAGGATGGTAGACTTCTTTGCAGCCCGGTCGTAGATAGCAAGACGGAATCGATCTGACTCATAACCAGGCACTTGCTGCAAGCGGTAAGCGATATACTTGCCGTCAGGCGAATAGGCTGGAGTACCATCCCAAGCCTTGTTCTCCTTCGTGATGCAGACCGGTTCTCCCCCATTCACAGATACCGTCCACAGGTCGGCATTGGTGCTAGCCTCCTGATGCTCATCATGATTGGATACGAAACAGATCTCCTTGCTGTCAGGAGAGAATTGATAGGTGATTCCACCCCCAACCACGAATATCAGCGAATAATTGCCCGGAGTCAGATCCTTGTAAGTCTTCGTCTGTGTATCGAAAAGGATAAGGTGATTGCATCTGCCATCATTATAGCTCGTCCAATGACGGTAGAGCAACTTGTCGGCGATATGCGCCTGTACAGGTCCCTGCTCCTTTTTCTCCATCCGGGCCTTGTTAGCCTTGGCATCAGCTCCCAGGTCGGGATATACTTCTGCGGTAAAGGCAATGTATCGCTCATCCGGAGAGATGACAGGGCTACCGATACCCAACTCATAATCAGTTACCTGTTCCGTCTCGCAGGTAGTCAGATCCATGCGAAAGATTTGAGCCGTCCCTTTCTCATAATTAGTAAAGAAGATACTCTTTCCATCCTTGCTCCACACGGCAGAACTGCTCTTTCCATCCTCGGTAAGAGCCTTGGCGTGAGAGCCATCCGCATTCATGATGTAGATGTCGGAGCCAGACTTCTGGTTCTTCAGGTCAGAAGAACTGGCGGTATAGCAAACCGTCTTACCATCAGGCGAAAGGCTCACCGAAGAAACGCCCTTCACCCTGTACAAATCCTCGATGGTAAACGCTCTTTTCTGAGCGTTTGCCGAAAGCAGCGCCATCACGAGTGCTGCCGAAAACATCAATCTCTTGTTCATATAACCTATAAATATTTATATTTCAGATGCAAAAGTAACAATTATTTTTGGATTTTCTGCAACCTTTTCTCTACTTTTATCGTCTAAGCTATAAATAACATTGATAATAACATAAAAAAGAAAGGAAAAGATTATGATTTTAAGTACAACTTTACTGGTTTTCCCAGCATTTAAAGGGGTTCTCTAATGCTGGTATAACTTGAAAATGCCACAATCATGCACCACGTTGCACCATTGCGGCTCTTAACGCTGAAAATAAACTGAATAAATACTGCACGGAAATATGGCAACACTGAGATTATATTTAGATACCAGGGTAAAAAGGCAGGATGGTATGTTCTCCATCCGGCTTGCTGTCAATCATCATGGCGGCACAGCCTTCATATCCCTCAATCAATACTGCAAGAAAGATGAATGGGATAAAAGGGCTTGCAAGGTGCGCAAGCGTCCGGATCGTGATGCTATCAACGACTTTCTTCTTGACCGTCTGAACTTCTACAACAGAATGATGATGAAGGCGCAATGCAGGGAAACTTACCGTGGCGATATTACGGCTAGGGAACTCCGGGACTTAATCATGCTTGAAGCTGAGCCTGCAAGGGAAAAGGTCGCCCTGCTTCGTGATGGCTTCATTGCCTACGAGGGGAGAAATCTAAAAGAGAACACGGTAAACAGATATAAGTACACTTGGGCAAAGATTGAAGCATTCCTTGGAAAGGAAAAAGCGGCTCTGCTTACATACGATGAGATTAATCGGTCTTGGCTTGAAGACTTCGATGCTTTTATGGCAAAGGAAGGCTTATCGAGGAATACCAGAACCAGCAGGATGCTCTGTGTCGCTGCTGTATTCAACTTGGCTATTGATAATGAGCAAACGAAAAATTACCCTTTCCGCAGGTACAGTCTCCGAATTGAGACAACAAAAAAGCGAGATTTGTCTGTTGAGGAAATCCGCTCTGTCTTCGAAGCTGGTGGCGATGAACTGGTCGACATGTTCCTGCTGATGTTCCTGCTGATTGGTATCAATGTGAGTGACTTGTTTTCCTTGACAAAGGAGAATATCGTCCGTGGTAGACTGGAATACGACCGAGCGAAGACTGGTAGGCATTACTCTATCCTTCTTCATCCCGAAGCTCTCCGAATCATTGAGAAGTACAAAGGGGAAAAGAAGCTGCTTCGTTTCTCGGAGCATTTCAGGAACGTTGATGTTGCAACGGTTATGATAAACAAGAAACTCGCAAAGGTGCGCCCAGGGCTTACCACGTACTACGCTCGCCACACATGGGCATCCATCGCCTTCAACCTTGGAATACCAAAGGACGTAATATCGCTTGCGCTGGGTCACTCGTTCGGTGTTCGGGTAACTGACACATACATCAATGCAGACCTATCGAGAGTAGATGAAGCAAACCGCAGGGTTATTGATTACGTGCTGTACGACAAAAAATAGCCTTATTTCTTGCGAATTTGCCGCAGAAACGGCTCAAATTGTTTTCGGGGATAGTTTTACGTGCTTACCACATAAGCGGCTCAGAACGCAAATTTCGGGGTAAATCGAAAGAAAGAGCATAAAAATACCCCAGCGGTGAAAAGTCGAGCCGCTGGGGTAATAAGTGGAGACCACTTTAAACATTCAGTGATGCAAAGGTACGCTTTTCCTTTGAAACCACCAAATTATTTTCCAAAAAATTTCTTTCTCAGCAAATCATTGATGAATCGTGACTTGTTTGGCAATGCGTTGAGGAAAGGCAGCAGGTCGTTGTCTATCTGTATGCCAACTAGCTTGACCGTTGCACCAGCACCCTTCTTCGTTCTCTTGATGTTTCTTCTATTATTCTCCATATCCGTGATTCTTTACTGGTTCTCCATTTACTCGCAAAAGGTTGCGCTGCTCGATCCTGCACTTCTTCGAGTACTTGCGTGGAGTGCCATCCTTCTTGCAGGTCTTGCCTTTATATACCAGGCAAGGCAAGGAGTTGTATTCGTAGCCTCTATGTGAAATAATCCAATCTTCAACCCTTATCGTATCGCAGTTGTCGCTGATATAATCGCCAACCTTAACTGGGCTGTGCTCCGTGGCAAATTTCCTTGCCAGCATTACTCTTTCTTTCTCTGCCTTTACCCTGATTTCGTGCAGGGCTTTTCTGTACTCTTGTTCTGTCATTGTCTTCTGTCTTTTTTTAATTGTCTGTCCAACTTCGTTTTCATTCGGTTCATCTTGTGCTCAAGCTTGCCAATCTGCTTGTACGATAACCACTCCGGCTTGATGTTCAACGCAAGCCAATACTGGCGCATTTCCTTGCAGTGTCCAGCGATACTCGGGAAATAGAGGTGTCGCATGTATGGGTTGCGAAGGAAGTACTCGCAATCGGACAGTAAACGACCAAGCATCATGTATTTATGCTTCTGCCCTTCCCCGAGACTGACAAGCCTTCCATTGTCCCCGATCCACAGCATTGCGCCCTCTCCCTTCCATTCGAAATCGAAAGCCTTGCTTACCGGATAATAATAGCCATCGAGCACCGTGCCTTCCTTTAGGTCTCGCCCAATCTCTCGCAGGCAGGTTCTTCCCCAGCTGGTCGTTACCTCGACCACTGCTTGTGCTGGTATCTTGTCGTATTCCTTCATATCTTGCCAAATTTAAATTTCTCGTTCCGTGATGTAATACTTGTATGTCACTCCACCCATTTTAACCTTGAAGTGTCGGTCTCCTTCTTCCAGCATTTCTGCATAGGGGTTGTTCCTGAAGGTTTCCTTAATTCGAGAAAACCTTTCCTCCATTATCTCCTTGGTTCTGTAGTCTTCGATGTGACTATCAACTTGCCCAAGGGTATTTTTGCCGTTCAAAATGTATTGTTTCATATCTTGATATATTGTGCAGGGCTTGCGCCCTGCTGGTTAATAATTCTGTTGAAATTGTTATCTGTTTATTCTCTCAAAGCAATGTTCGGAAGGTGTATATATCTCCATGCCAGTCGCCCAGTTAATGTAAACTTTAAATGCCCCTACGTTGCGCCCGAACGCCTTTGCTTGCATCATTCTTTGTTTTTTGTTGTCGAACTCAATTTCTTTTATCCCTACAACATTTCTCTTGCGGTCTACCGCTCTTAGAAGTGCTAACATATCTTCATTATTTTTTCGTGAACGTAATAGTAGTTATATTGCCGCCCTTAAAATGCTTTTCGTATCTCTTGGTTGCTTTATCATACAAGTATCCTCTCTTTATAAGATACTTCTTTCTATCTCTAAGCATCTGACTACCTTCAAAGTATAAATAAGTACCCAAAACCTTAGTTGAACCATCAACCGCCTTGGTAAATGTCATAGTTTCTAAAATTTCCATATCTTGTTTCTTTGTGCTGGGGGTTGCTCCCCAGCTGGTTATTATCTAATTTTCGTTATATTTTCATTATTTACTCTGTTCGAAAACCCAATATTTTACGAATTGCGTGCCCTTATTTTTCTCTTTAGCAAGCTTGTTTGCACTTTCGTAATCATCAAATTGCGCATAAACACTTGGCGTCATTACTGAGTTGATGTACTCTCGAATCACTAAAAACTTCTTCATAATCGTAAAATGTTTTATTGTTAATAACTTGCGTTGCACGTTCTTGGGCATAACCCCAACTTGCACGTATAATAGTCGTAATCTTGTGAAACTGGGGAAAAGTGGTACACATGGTAGCCACATTCTCCGCATTGCTGTTCTTGTGATATTGTAATCATATTAATTAAAAATCACACTCGTAAGAGTATTGTCTCTTTAGCTTCTCCAAAGCGTTAGATGTAACGAAGTAAACATTATCAGAATACTCGCCCTTCTTGATGCTTCTGTTCTCCTTTAGGCTCACTGGGTGGTTGAAACGTATCTCCCAACGGTTGCCAACACCTAATATCAAGAAGTCCACTTCACGCTTGCGCTTGTCTAGTTCGGTCTCCTTGTACTCGCCACGCTTGATGAACTTGTCTTCATCCTTAAAGTAGCCTACCGCCTTCATTCCGTTGATTGCTATTTCCATAACTCATCCCTCCTTTCTTACTTTGCGTATAATGTTATAATCAATCCTCTCCTGAGTGCGCAGCGGCAAGCGTCCAGACCTGCCTTCAATGCTCGCTTGATGAACTTGTTGAAAAGTTCCGCTCCGATGAGCTTCAAGATTCCGCTTACTCCTACGAGGGTGTTTATCTTCTTGCCGTTCTCATCGTGTCCGAAGACCTTGATACGAAAGTTTGAGTTGATAAACTTTGTTGTGAACTCTAAAATGTTTGAATTTGACTTTTTCATTTTTCTTTGGCTTAACCGTGTTGCCTAGGGCTTAGTTACTGAATGTTTAATGTGCTTATCTCCTAAACACGGAGCAAAGATATTAATATTTTTTCGTTCCACCAAAACTTTTCACGAAAGATATTAATATTTTAACTTTTATTGGCTGTTTATGACGTAAGCACGTCTATTTTCGGTCGTTTTCTGTCGTTTTCGGTACGCTTTCGGCTATTTTCGGTACGCTTTCCACGCTCTATATAATAATAACCTGCACGCATTAACTAGAATGAATATAATCTAACTCTCATATCCCCTACCCCTTTTCTCTCAATGAAAAGTGTTCTCGGCACAAAAATAGGGCAGAAAAACGCTCTCCTGCGCTTCCTGCCCTTTTAAAGATTGATATTATATTGAACCCTATTGAACTCTCTTTTTGATGCGCTTCTTTATCAAGCAAACCGCAAAGATTGCCAGGAATAGTAATACGCAATCGCCAGCGAATAATCTTATCTTATGCCATGTGCTCGCTGGCTTCTCTACCTCCTTGGTCTTGTATCGGTTAACGTAATACTTGACCTTTATGGTGTCGGTCACGAGAACATAGGTGTCCCCCACGATGGTGTCCGTCTTGGTTGTTGTCTTCCACCTGGTTGTCGTAAGGTTGTGCCACCGCTCCTTGATTACGGTGTCGCCCTTGATGTACACCAGCACGCTGTCATGCTTGAATATGCTGTCGTACTGCCGGGTGTCCTGCCAGTGGATCTGCCGCTTGTTCACGCTGTCACGTCTTACACTGGTGTGTGCACTATCGCGATAAATCGTGTTATTTGCGGCTGTTTTTGCGCAGGAACACCCCAAAATCAAAAGTGGGGTAATTATAAGGACAGCGAAAAATAATGCCACAGAACGCAAATTTCGCCCTTTTCTTGAATTTTCCATACTTTATAAATGTTAGATTGATGTGTTTATTACGCAAGCACTTTAATATTCAAGGCTTCCTTGGCTCGCTTCAAATACTTTTCGCAGGCTGCCAGTCCATTGTACCCACCATTGATGCGCTTGCGGATAGCCTTCAAGTTGTCTTGGTCTGCCAACTCGTTGCAGCCGAAAGTGTCGAATACCCACATCGAGGATTTCGTTGCTCCCGGAGAACGCTCCAGGAGTTCGGGACTGCCCACAACATCGAAGCCGCAATAATTGGCATATTTCCGGTAGTTGGCTCGCCCGGTAATCTGTATCAATCCCCTGCCCTTGTACTTCACGCCATCGCCCTGCTGGGTGTTGCCTAGGTCTTTCCTGCCCTCGTAGGCTCTGCCGCTTGCCAGTTCCTTAGTGTATCTCAACTCTCCGCTTTCGTGGGCAATCTGTGCGAGATAGTGCGCCATCCTTAGTGGGGTATTGATGTGGAAATGCTCTGCCCATCCGTTGATGATTGGAAGGTAGGTGTCTGCCCTGCTGCCTGCATTCGGCATTACCTTTATAAGTTGCGCTCTAGTTATCCTCATTATCTCCTCCTTTCTTCCGCTCTTCCTTCATTATCTCGACAACCGCCTTCGCAATCTCGTCCTTATTCTCGAGGATTACCTGCATCGTGCGGTCTTGCTTGCGTATCTCTGCCTTCTCGTATGCCTTCTCCCTGATGCTCTTAAACTCGCACAAAAGCAGATACACCGTCCATGCGATAGCGAACAGAGGGAAGGGGGAGATAATACAAGTAGCCACGTCCATAAGCGAAGCGATACCGAATGTCGGGAAATACTTCTTCGCCTTGTCGCACGTCTTCTTTAGTCCAGTTGACGTTCTTGCAATATGCAGTTCCTTCGCCTTCTGTATGCCTGCTATCAAGTCAATTGTCATCGCTATCAGAATTGTAGCGAAACAGATAAAAATTACTAGGGCGCACAGATATAGGTGGTGCACCTGAAAATCGTGAAATACTTCGCTCATATCAATTTATTTTTTTGGTTATTCCAATTTTTCCCAGTCAATGGTAACGCCCTTCCCGATGATGTCTGCCGTCCACCTGCAGAATGCCATACCCTCGTATCCGTCTGGATCACTGGCTACGGCAATAGCATACTGTACGCAGTCGCTCTCGGTCTTGATTACCTTTGGATAGAAGTCTGCATAAGCCATATTAGCCAAATAGAGAATATCCCCGAGGGTCGTGCCCTTGGAGATTATCTCGTTGTTAGTTGCCAGCCGGATTTCGTCTACCGTCCATCGGTGGCTCGTTCCGTCTACGTTCTTCATCTGCTCGCTTGCCTTGATTGCTAGCTGTTTCGTGAAGTGGTAGCCGTGCTTGGCAACGTATGCCACATATCCACTGGCTCCCATGAGTGCCTTTGCTGCCTTTTCGTATGGCAAGCCGTGGATGATGTCGCTCTCTTGGTGCTGGTGTCGCTCTTCCTCGCTATTGCAAGAATGGCGCAAAACGATTATTTTCTTCATTGTGCGCCCTCCTATCCCAGTTTATCGAGTAATTGCTTAACCATGCCACGAATGCCGCTTATATCGCCCTCAAGTGCCTTGAAACGCTTTTCTGTTTCCTGCTTCTCCTTGATTGCCGGGTTCAAAGCTGCAAGAAGTTCCTCGCCCTTGGCTTTCCGCTCCTTGCTTGGCTCGTATGCCTTGATTATCTCATCGGCTTCATTTACCAATTTTCCAACTTCGGGCAAAAGGTCTGCCTTGTCGGTTGCCAGTACGATTTCGCCTGCAAAGGTAACTCCGAGGTGTTCGGGTATGGTGTAGATGGTCTGCTTTCCCTCCACCTCGATTGTTACGTCTCGCATTGACTGTCCGCTGCTGGAAATGGTTGCGATGCCAGTGTTGATGTGCGGCTGGTTGTCTACGACCTTGCCTTCCTTAACTTCCACCGTCTGCTTGTCTAGCAGATAGACCGGGTGATTTCTCTGAATATTCTTAAATTCCATAATGCGCTCTTTTTAAATAATTCGATAAATAGACAAAAAGGGGTCTCACTGATAACACAGCGAGTTGCCCCTTCATAGTTTTTGTTTAGACCTCCTACGCTCCAGTGGTAGTGGTTGTGGTGGTCTTCAGCTGCTGGATAATGAAACCAGTCTGCTCTCTGCGCTTGCTGTCCTCCAGCTGGATGCGAAGGTCTTGCTCCCAGTGGTTGTTTAGAACATCAACGATGCGCTGAGTATTCTCCTTGCCCGAGGTCTTCAAGTCGCAAACGACCGACTGGATAAGGTTGCTGAGACTGCTTGCCGCACGCTCCACACCTGTATTGGTGTAGGCGAAATTCTGCTGCAAGGTGTTCACGATGTCCTTCTGCCCCAGCTGGTTGTCGTAGCCCATCTTGATGATGTTCTGCTGGGTCTGGCAGCTGCAGTCCTTCAGTGCCATTATCATCTGCAAGTTACCCTGAGAAATGGCGTTGATTACTCGCTCTGCCGAATAACCGACTTGTCCGCTTATCTGCTGGATGCCTGCCTGAATGCCGCAAACAGAAGACTGCAATGCGTTGAAGTCGCAGTTCAAGTTAGCCGCCAAGGTCTTCAAGTCCTGGTTGTTGCCCTGGATTGCTCCCATCAACAAGTCGCTGTTGTGATTGTCTGCCATCTGGTTGCGAAGGCTGTCAATCTGAGACTGGATTTCGGCACGCTGAACGTTGCCGTTCTGTCCGTTCCAGCCATCACCGTACATGAAGCGGAACATTCCCAACATCATCATGTAGGCGAAAGGGTTGTTCCAACCTCCACCCATACCACCGTTCATTGCTGCCAGCATAGTCGCTGGATCATTGTCTCTACCTCTAGCGAGCAAAGCTGCTGCTAGGTTGTCATTGCCACCGTCCCCAGTGCAATAAACTTTCTCGATAGTGTCTGCCATAAAATTTTGAGTTAATTACGTTGTGGAAACCAAATATTGGAATCCGCTGCAAAGTTACTCTGATTTTCGGCTCGCTCCAAAAAGTTAGTGCAGGGGTATTTATCGAATTATTGTCAAAGAACGCTTTTGGTTATTTTCTTTTTGTTTCTTGATTAAACACAAATCGGCTCTACGTCCTTGTTTAGAAGGGTCGCTTGTGCCGTGGCAAGTCGATAAACTCGAGACGTGCTGATATAGGTGTAAGCCATCTTGCTCAGATGTCTCACTGCTGAAACGGTGCGGTTTAATACGGTCGCAGTGGTCGTAATGCTGAATCCTGCGTGTATCATCTGCTCAACGACCATACATCGTGCCATAACGAGGTTTTCTGCTCTCGACTTGCCGAGAACGTCTTCTCTCGTAATGCTCAGCTCTCCGCTCGGCAGTTCAATAGCACAACACTTGATTACGTTGTCTATAACTCGCCATAGTTCTTTCTCCTTGTCATTCATAATAAAATGTTTTAATCGTTGCCCAACATAGAATCAATCATTCCGTCAATTGCTTCATCGGTCATGCTCTTCTTAATAGAAGGATCTGCGCCAATTGACTTCATCATCATAGCTACCCAGGGGTTGTCACTCTCCAGCGTGGATTGTATCTGCTCCTTGTATGCTTCGTGAAGTTCTCCCGATTCCTTGAAATTCAAAAGAACCGTGCGCAAGGCTTTCACTGCGTAGTTATCCATCAGCAAGGGATTGTCCCTTGCCGATGATAGTTTGGTAAGAAGCACTGCCAGTGCTTCATGTAATTGTTTCTTATTCATATTGTCTTACTTTTAAATTGATTCTAATTTTTAAGAAGATGTACTATACTGATTTCCAACAAACTCTGCAACAAGAAGAGTATTATCATCTATCTTGATTAAACGTGCATAATTAGAGAACTGCATATTCAAAATATTAATTGTAGCCATATATGGACCCTGTGTTTTTGATAATGCCATTTTATGCATGTAGCTTTTATTATTGTTAGAACAAGAAATAGAACATCCTTTAATTTTTGTAAAGGCTATCTCCAGGATGCCTCCTCTCGATGCCTTTTGAAACCAATTATATACGTTACAATTTGTCTCTCTATCTACGTTAATAAACTGATGATTTGTGACAAATGGAATAATTCTACTAGACTTATTTTCTTCACATTGAGAAGCAAGAATAACAACTGTGCCAAAACTTGCTTTTATTTTTGTCCAAAGATGGTTTAGTCCAGTTAAATCTAAAAACTTCATATTAATTAATTTTTAAAATTATTATTAAGCAAATAATGCATCTATCTCTGCTGTAGTTATTGCACTGTCCGCAGTTGCACCATTAGCTATGTTATCTAATTTATTCTTGTCTCTTACGGACATTAAGCCTGACATATTAAATGTAGCCTCTTCAAGTTCTATTGCTCCACCTTCACCACCTAGAGAACTAAACAATATAACCTGCTTTAGTATCAGTCCCTGTGGTGTACTAGCGATAGTCTGTTTGTCTAGTCTAATTGAACTATAGTTAACTGTCTCCACCTTTTTAGCATAAGGTGACAAGTCATAGGTGGTGTTTGTATCAGTCCACGGAACATTAACGTATGCCTTGCCATTGCTATCAAGCACAACTGGGTAGTTCTTACCACTCTGCGGATAACCAAGGGTAATGCCACCCTTTATGGTTGAACTTGCGGTTGGCAAAGAGTAATTATTGGCATTGTCTGCTATTCCATCAAGTTTATTTTTATCTGGTGCAATCATAAGACCAGCTCGATTACTTGAAGCTCCAAACAGTTCCAACGAACTCAAATCATGTCCATCTACAGCAATAAATTTTATAAAAATAGAAGTTAGGCTATAATTAGCATTTACTCTATTTGCTGCCTCACTCTTCTTAGCATAATCTGCAAGGTCTACTGTAGCACGGAAGTCTCCGAGTTTCTCCCATTTTGAAGCATCATAAGTTGTACTGGTATCACCAGTATAAATATATTCCTCATATTGATTCTGTGTAACACCACTAGTATCTTTAATAAGATAAATATGCTTCTTAATATTAGTTGTAGGAAGAGCAGTTACTACTTCTGCAACTGTAGTATCAAGATTACCTAATTGACTTAATGGAACATTGCCATTTGAATCAAGTCCACAAATGCCATTTGTTGCATTAATAGTCTTGGTAGAGCCATCAGCGATAAGAATCTGCGAAGAAGTTCCATTTATTATGTGTATTTTCTTTAATATCAAATCACCAAATTGAAGTTTGGCAACCATTTCTGATTGCTCATCACTATTAATATTATAAGAGATGAAGCCTGATGGCACAAGAGTTGTAGATGAAGAACTTACATTGTTAACTTTCAGTCCCTCATTATCATCATCCATATTAATTTCACTTGCTCCTTTAGTTTTGACAAATGAAGCTTTAATCTTCTCCCAAAAATAAGCTAAACCTATTTCATCTAAAAATTTCATAATCTATTGTTTTAAGTTGTTATTTACTAGTAATATCTGTTATCTGTTCCTCCGTGATTGCTGGGGGGAAGTCCTTCGTCACGATGTCGGTCACTCTGTTTGAAATATCCTTGTAGATGTCCGTGCCGAGTTTTTTTGCTGTCACGCTGCCGTCTCTGATGTTTCCAGTTGATATACAGTCCTCGGTCAGATGGTCGTGTTTGACCGCTCCCGGTTGTATTTTATCTGAGGTCACACAATTGGATGCTAGGTGTCTGTTCTTTACAGAACCATCGGCAAGCTTCGCTGCCGTTATCGCCCCATCCGCAATTTGCGCTTCCGTTATTGTTA
>JAJXAL010000191.1:0-3482 GCA_021628325.1 Segatella copri
GTTCAAAAACAAGCTATGCAACTTAAAATTGGGTACCTTTTTCAGTGCCCTCCCATTACCTCAGCCAGGCCCTTCTTTATGCCTTCAGCCAGGCCCTCTTCTTTACCTTCTCGCTTGGCGGTATCAATCGAATTCTTGATATCACGATATGCCATCTTGCTGGCTTCATACTCCCGCTGCTCCTGCGGAGTGAATCTTGCAATCTCGGCTTCTTCGAAGAGGCGGTCGAAGACCTTATCGCATAACGCCTTAGGGCGCTGAGTAAGCTTGTAGAGGTTCTTTAAGGCATAGAGCCACTTGTCGTAGAGCGTTTCCAACTCATCAAGCGACTTGTTGAACTTGGCGATTTCCACGCAGATAAATTCCTGCTTATCGTAGAATATCTTGTGCGTGGCAGTATCACACAACTGCACATGATGGCGGATTTTCTCCTTGTCGAATGCATCCTCGTTCATGCTGAAGTTGAGCAGGGCTACGGTATAGACATGATTGAGCTTGAAATCCCAGTCATTCCCCTTTGGTGCCTGTTCACGGATAGGAAAGGTTGAGTAGAAGAGGGAACGGTCCCTGAAATGCGCCTGGTAGGCATTCTGCATTTCCACGATAAACTTCTCGCCGTTTTCTCCTTCACAATATACGTCAAAGATGGCCCTGCGGTCGGTATATACATCTCCCACGTGCTCCGGGTTCAGATACATCACGTCCTTCACAACCTGTATTCCGCTGAACAAGCTGTTGAGGAAACAGATCAGCAAATCCTTGTTGGGAGCTGATCCGAAAATTCGCTTGAAACCGAAATCGGTCAACAAACTGATATATCTTTCTTCTACCTGCTTCATAATCCCAATGTTATTAATATTTCTATTGCATCAGCAAAGTTACGATTTTATTTTCATACCTGCAAGAGTTTTCTGATTAAAATTGAGAAAATGTTTATAAGTGCGCGAAAAATATAAGAACAATCCTTTCTGCAATTGCCTTGTTTCGTATTCAGTATTCAGTTATTCAGTTTTTTTTTAAACCCTTACATGGATAAAGGGTTTGAAAACCCGGAAGAAAGGAATTGGTTATTTTGTAATGTATTTTTTATTATTATATTATATATATTCTTATATATAGATATATAGATAGTATATAAACTTTACTTTTTAGGGGGGATAAAAAGTAACCCCTTTAAAAAAAACTGAATAACTGAATACTGAATACGGTGCTGTGTTTTCTTCTCTTTAACTCTATGTTTTCTCTTCTGAAAAAGTATGAGTTGCGGGGCGCAAAACGGCGAGTTAGATTGTTTAACAGGTTTCGGATTGAAAGTGTGCTGAAAATCGCGCCTTATCACACGCTGAAATTTGGTGGTATCGGGAAATTGGCGTATCTTTGCACTGTCGTTCAAAGAAAGGCTTGTGCACCCCGCCAAGTCAACATTCAACATTCAACATTCAACACTATTAATTTAACATTCAACATTAAAACTAAAGATTATGGAACAGAAAGGAACATTGAAATATCGTAAAGTACAGCGCACACCTCAGACTGGTGAAAACGCAGGTAAGAAGAAGTGGTATGCTACTTCGGTAACCGACCGCGAAGTGGACTTCGAGGGATTCGTATCGCATATCTCCGACCACGGCTCGCCTTACTCTCGTGGTACCATCCACGGTGTGCTGATGGATGCACTCGACCATCTGCAGGAGCTGATTCTCGACGGCAAGAGCGTGCGTCTCTCTGACCTCGGATTGTTCTCCATCGGCATGAGCTCCAAGGCGGAGGATACCAAGGAGAAGGTGACGGCTGCCAGCGTAGAAGGCGTGCACCTGATTGTGAGAAACACGAAGAGCTGGAGCAATGCCGAGCTGCGCAAGAAGTGCAAGATTCAGGAGTACGGCGGCTATATCGGCACCGACGAGGAGGGCACCATAGGCGGTGGTACTACCGGTGGCGGTACTGAACAGGGCGGCGGCTCTGACACCAGCCAGGGCGGCTCAGGTACTACCGGTGGCGGAACCCAAGAAGGCGGCGGAGGCGGCTCTCAGGATAGCGGCGATGGGCTTGAATAAAGCCCTCGCCTGAGGGCCGCCCTGGCTAGAAGCCAGCGCATCCCCCACCAAGTCAAAATTCAACACTCAACATTCAACATTAAAAAAGTCAACATTCAACACTCAACATTCAACATTAAAAAAGTCAACATTAAAATAAAGATTATGAAAGCAAATACTTGGAAAACGATTTTGCAGATTGCAATCTCCGTCCTTACAGCCATCGCTACTACGCTCGGAGTTACCAGCTGCACTCTTTAAAGGTAAAAAAGTAAAAAGGTAAAAAGGTAAAAAAGCCTAGCGGGATGTTAAGCCAGCAAGGCTGCTCTTTAAAGGTAAAAAGGTAAAAAAAGATGTTTTTTAAATTTTGATTCGACATAGCAAAGCCCCCGGTGCATAACGCATCGGGGGCTTTTTATTTAGGTCTTAAAAACTGCTTTTAGCTATTTCTACAAAGAACAGAAGAATGTAACCAGGAAGGGTACAGAAAAGTCGACACAGAAGCCATGGAAGATGGAAACGATGATGAAACTCTCGCCCGAATATCGGGTGATGATTGGCAACGTTGTATCCATGGACGTGGCTCCACCTACACTGATAGGTGCCAGTTTGCCGAAGTATTTTGCCAGCAGCGGAGCACACAGCAGGGTGAGAATCTCGCGGCAGATGTTGGCAAGAAGGGCGATGGTTCCCAGTTCGGCGCCCCTGTATTCGGTGATGAAGATACTCGAAAGTGAGTAATATCCGAATCCTGAACCGATTGCCAGACAATCGGTAAGCTGGCGGTGGCTCAAGATGAGAGATACGGCGGCACAACCTGCCAGCGTACCCAGAATGGTCATCACAGGGAGCATCATCAGACGGGGATTCACCTTCTTGAAACTCTTCAGCACAGAGGTGTCGCAACCGATGCTGATACCTACGCAGAACATCAGGCAGCAGAGTGCATAATAGCTCACATCGCTATCCAGAAGACCTGCCGGAATCACATCACACAAGCCTACGATGATACCCAGAACAAAGAAGCTTACGATAATCAAACTGCCTTTCATGCCTTGCCTCCTTTCCCGGTTTCAGCGTGAGCCGACGATTTAGCCTGCTTTGCTGTAACATACTTCCACAATGCCCAAGCAAAGAGTGCACTACCCAGACTGCCTCCCAAGGTCAGGGCTATCGCCTCAAGTCCCAGGGTCTGAAGACCGCTGATGATACGAGGGTTAGAACCTACCTCGATACCGAGCAGGAACAGGAGTACCCATATCAGCACCGTGATGATACGGCCGATAAAACTCATTTTCTTGTTGCGGAGCAGATAGCCGGTACCTATTCCGCATAGCATAATCATTACTATCTTGAGCATTGTTTCTTGTTTTTCTTCTTAATTTTATTGTTCGTTTTTATGAATTACCTTACCATAAAAAACGGATTCCCGGTCGTATTATTGCT
>JAJXAL010000192.1:0-3463 GCA_021628325.1 Segatella copri
ACATCCGGAATATTGATGTAATCGAGGTCGCAGACACCACGGATGGCCTGCTGGCAACCCATTTCGTACATCAGCTGGCAATGGGGAGCGATGAAAACGGCACTTCTCTCCACCGGTGTGCGCACGGTATCGGTAGTGCATCTCGCCCCCGTGCTGCGCCTTCTGGCAAGCATCGCCACCGTCTTATCCCCCTCCTTTCCCTTCGGAATCAGGATGTAGCGATGCAGCATCGTTCCCGCCTTCCAGGGGTTGGCGATAATAGCCTCAGCATACTGATAATCAATACCTTCTGCTGCATCGGAACTCTCTTCCCCATCACCATGCTTCACGATGGTGAGCAACTTGGCGTACTTCATCTCCAGGGTATCGCCAGCCTCCGCATCAGCAGCAGCCGTCTTTCCTCCCTGGCATGCCGCCATCAGCAGGGCCGCCGTTGCCCCACACAAAAGAATATACAGTTTCTTCATAATCTTACAAAATATGTGTGCAAAGATACAAAGAAATCTCCATTTTCCGTTTGTTTTCTCGAATATTCTTTGTACTTTTGCCCTCAAATTTAACTAACACTACAATAATAAGTCAAAATGAAGAAGATTATCTGGGGCATAGCCCTTTTATTCTGTACATCGATGGCTGCAAATGCACAGAACGACTGTAAGAATTCAGCACAGAAAAGCTGCTGTAAGAGAGGTTATTACACACAGTATTACGGCGATAAGCCCGAACTCATAAAAGAGGCTATAGCTTGGGCTGAGAGCGGTATCTGGCGCAATGGTTTCGACAAGGCGAAGCCACATTCCAGCGTAAACCTCGTAGATTTCTATCTGCAGTATCAGAAGAATCCGCAGCAATGGCAGGCGCTCTTCGACTATCTGGCAAAGACCGATCTGCTGAGCATTCCGAAGGGAAAGCACAAGATTCCGGGTTCCGACCTCGTGGTAAGTGTAGAGGACAGCAAGAACGAGCCGCTGGAAAAGCGCCGCAGCGAGAGTCATCATAAGCACATCGATTTTCAGTATGTAGTAAAGGGCACAGAGCGTTTTGGCGTGATCGACCACTACTCCAGCACCCCCAACTGCAAGTACCGTCCAGACGTAATTCATTATGATTACGACCGCCAGAAGGCCCGTTTCTACGACAGCAATCCTGGCGAATTCTTCATCTTCTTTCCACGCGACTGGCACATCGCCAAGGTGGCAACAGATGGTGGAGACCAGACCATCCGCGTTATCGTAATCAAGGTAGATTATAAGGATTAAAAAGGGTAACTCGCTCTAATTGGGACTTTGATTGAATATCAAGAAGTTGGACGTTTGCCTACATAATATAGATAACAATATGAAAACGAACGGACTTCTGCTCGTTTCTGTATTTTGCAATATCCAAAGAACGCCTCAATTCGAGGGCAAAGATACGACAATTTTCTAAATATCCAATGATTCACAATGAGATTTTTATGGAAATTAGAACTTTTTGCGTTAAATTCCTCTTTTTATAAGCAGATTTTCAAGAAAAAGTTTGGAGATTCCGACAAAAAAGCATATCTTTGCAGCAACAAATCCCACCACGCCTCTCAACGATGCGTACCACGGTGGGACTTCGCTTTTTATATGGGTATATGAACTACGACAAACAACCAATAAATATAGATGAACAATTAGCATTGCTCCAAAACAGAGGACTAATGATAGGAGATATTGTAACTGCTAAACTACAGCTTCGCAATATCAGCTATTTCCGTATAGCTAGTTATCTTAGGTATATGGAAGAAGACCAACTACATCATCTATACAAGTCGGGCAGTACATTTGAGCAAGCCATCAACCTTTATCTCTTTGATAAAGAACTCCGTCAACTTATATTCAAGGCAATCCAAGATATAGAGATTTCTCTTCGAACTAAGATGATTCAAATGTTCTCAATGGAACACGGTGCATTTTGGTTTATGGATTCATCCTTGTTCAAGAATGAAGAGTTTTATCAAGGCTGTCTTGACAATATCAAGAAAGAGGTATCTCGTTCAAATGAAGATTTCATCAAGGAGCATTCCCAAAAATATACTTATCCAGCTCTTCCTCCCGTATGGAAAACCTTGGAGGTAGTTTCTTTTGGTACGCTTTCTAAGTTGTTTTGCCTGTTTAAGGATAATCGGCTAAAAAAGCAAGTGGCAAGAGAACTTGGACTTCCTCAATACACATATTTGGAAAGTTGGATAAGGTGTATAACTGTACTTCGCAATTGCTGTGCTCATCATGCCCGTATATGGAACAGGCGTTTTGCCTTGAAGCCTCAATTACCCAATCGACTTCCTCTTCAATGGATTACTCCAAGTCAAAAGCCCATCAAGTTGTACCATCAGCTATGCACCTTATTATATTTGGAGCAAACTATTACACCTTGCATGGACTTGAAAAGTTCTCTGTTCAAATTATTTGCTGAATACCCCAATATAGATTTACATGCCATGGGATTTCCGCAAGGTTGGGAAAACGAACCATTATGGAGACTGTAGGCAAGCATCGCCACCGTCTTATCGCCCTCCTCTCCTTTCGGAATCAGGATGTAGCGATGCAGCAGCGTTCCCGCCGTCGTCTTTCCGCCCTGGCAGGCAGTCAGCACAAGGAGCGCCAGGAGTGCCCCGAATATATATGTTTTTCTTTTCATCAAATCATATCTTTATCATGTTGCAAAGGTACAAAGATTTCTTCATTTTCCACCATTTTTCCTAACAAAAAATCCGTCTTGATTCATTTCTCTATATCCCCCAACATTTTTTCTAAACTTTTTAGTATTCTCGGGCAAATTCTGTTCGTTTATAGTTTTTACTTTTAATTATTGATTAATACTACTCTAAAAATCATCCAATTTACTATCAATTGAATGTACGAATTTAGTTTGTGCCTGACAAAAATTTGCAGACACAACCACTCTCATTGGTGGATTCTCCGTGTGTTCCATCACGTCCTCCTTTTTTAATTGGGGTTATACTTCGGTTAATGTTCGTTGCGGGCGGAACATTTCCGCCCGCAACGGCTTACTGCTTCCTCAAGGTAGGCAATGCTCCTTTAAGTTCGTAACGCCACTCTGAGCCTGCGTTCTGCAAGGCGGTGTTCATGGCATCGACGGCTTTCTGCCAGGTAACGACAGAGCCGTCCACCTTCGTGGCTCCGGTGCTTTCCCTATTGTAGCCGATGCCTTGTTCATGATTGTTCTTCCAATAGCAGGCGGTCACGGTGGTGTAGTTATTTCCCAAAAAGCCGCCGATATGCATATAGCCAGTGCTACTACCCGTACTGGTTACGTTGCCCGTGGCATAGCAGGCAAGGAGGCTGCTTCCTGCGTTCATTCCCACCAGACTGCCGCCAGCGATATTCTTTTTGGGGTGCATTTCTATGATCACGTTGCCCGTGGCATAGCAAGCGGTCAGGGTGGCACTCGAATTCGTCTGACCTGCCACGCCGCC
>JAJXAL010000049.1:0-29053 GCA_021628325.1 Segatella copri
TGAGCGAGATACGGGAGTCGAACCCGCCTCACAGGCTTGGGAAGACTATCGTATGTTTTGGTAAAACGCTAACGCTCTGACACTTAGGGCTATCGAATAATGCTGCACTCACATATTACTCACAAATCCTATTCTATTTAACTTTCTTGAGGGTGTAATAGCTATTGTAAGTTGTGTGAAACCAAAGCTTTATTGTACCATCACTTTCAAAGTCTATGTCATGGGTTCTTGGCATACTTGACTCCGATTTATATGTGTATAATGTAAAACCAGTTGCTTCGTAGTATTGCAAACTCCATTTTATAAACGACAAGTCTTCTTTTACGTCTTTCGTCATAAAAGGTTCTTTTCCGTCATAGTATACATAAGCAGTTGCTTCGCCAGTACACTTCGTTCTCTCGCTACTCATAAGCTCCAGATTGCAATCTCCATCTATCCTGATTTTTGGATCATAAACTCCACCGCCAGAACCACCACCGATAACTTTCCATTTGCCGATGAGATAGTTTTCTCGATCGTTCAGAATCTTCTGGTCGTTGATAGAAGAGTCATCGCTACTGCTGCATGATGTGAATGATGCTCCTGCAAGAAGTATCATTGCTGCTAATAATACCTTCTTCATAATCCTTATATATAATAATGTTATACCTCGATTCTGTTATCTGCAAGAATCTTCCTTAGAAGACGAATCTCGCTGTCTTTTGACCTTATTATTTCATCCTTGGCATTGATGATCTGAATGAGCTGAGCATTCTTCTCTTTAAACGAATCCTCTTCCCGATCCTTAGCGCGGTCTGTTCCGGTTTCGATGTTCTGTTTGTTATTACCGACGAACATGCTTGCTATTACAGGTGTTGGAGAGCTCGGGTTGTTTTTTAAGTATTCGGCCATACGCTCTATTTCCGCTCTTAGCACTTCGTCGTTAATATGCATACCAGGATAACTGCCAGACATTCTGTTTAGTTCCCTCGTCTTCTCCTCTAGTTTCTCAGGCAAGTACATCGGGCCGATGCCTGTTTCAAGCCACTGGTCGTTAACTAGCAATGAGTGTTTCATCTTACTTATGTCCACCTTGGTGATAGCGACCTTGCCGTCGAGCTTCCTACCGATATTACTTATATCGGTCACCTTCATGAACTGCTGCTTGTTAAGCTGTTCGCACTTCATTACTTCCTTCAGTCTTTCTTGTAGTCCTGCTACACGATTTTCTGTTACTGCCATACACCTTTAGTTTTATATACGCAACTAAAACCGCTCAAAGTGCTAATAAAGGTTAACGGTACAAGAAAAACGTGTAAATCACTTGGTTGTTACACGAAATTCATGTACCTTTGCACTCGTTAACGGTCGAGTAACCAACAAAGCCGTTACAAACGGAGGCTTGTGCGACCGAAAGTACGTACTTTACATTGACACTGCAAATATACGACTTTTTTCGCATACCTCCAAATTTTTAATGAATTATTTAAGTAACAAAGATGAAAAAAGTTGCAAGAATAACAAAACAGGACATATTGGGCATCAAACCAGGAAAATTTGAAATCTTTCTGCTTGAGTCCGCAAAAGCTGTTCGGTCGGCAGTAACATATGCTTATCAGCTCGCTCAATATGAAGATTTGCCGAAGGGCGTGCTTAGATACTCAACTTCGGCAGACTATAAGAACCATACGGCGATTATTACCGCTGTTCCGGTTGAGTAGTAAACTTTAAAAGATTAAAGTATGGAGGAAATTATAAAACTCGGAAGAACCGATACAATGACATCTCTCGAAATTGCAGAGATAACCGGGAAAAAGCATGCTCATGTGATGCGTGACATTCGCTCATTGATAGAGCAGGGAGTTAACGGATCCAACTTTGGATTGGTTCGTTATAAAGATAAAAAAGGAGAGGTGAGGCCAATGTTTGAGCTAACACCAAAGGGTTGCTTGATTTTGGCGAGCGGCTATGACGCTTTGCTCCGTGAGAAAATTATAAATAAGCTTGAAGAACTTGAGAAGAAGAATCACCTGGAGCAGTATCAAGTACCTCAGTCTTTCTCCGAGGCCCTTATGCTTGCAGCAAAGCAGCAGGAGAAGATAGAGCAACAACAGCTTGCTCTAGAATCGAAGAACAAAGAGATTGTACAGCTCTCGGCCACAATCACCGAGATGCAGCCAAAGGTTAGCTATGTTGATACAATCCTTTCGTGCAAGGAGACCGTTACGACGACACAGATTGCTCAGGACTACGGTCAATCAGCAAAAGCGTTCAATATCTTGCTGAGAAACTTCGGCGTTCAGCATAAAGTTGGCGGTCAGTGGATTCTCTACGCAAAGTATCTCCCTTGTGGCTATGTCCAGTCCGAAACAGTTTCTATCACTCACCGTGATGGTAGTGTAGGTTCAGTAATGCACACAAAGTGGACTCAGAAAGGAAGATTATTCTTGTATAATGAGTTAAAGAAACATGAAATTCTTCCATTAATCGAAAAATAGCCTATGCCTCGCAAGAAAGTATCGGTAGAGCCTGTCGAAAAGATATGGCTCTCTACAAAAGAGTTCGCCAAGTATATTGGCATGAGCACTGGTTATATACACGACTTGAGAAAGAGCGGTCAGATTCATCATTATATGATAGGTAACACCGCATTCTTTAAAAAGTCTGATATAGATGAGCTCATTGAAGAGCATAAAGTGTGTTGAAATATTGGTATGGTTAAAGTTATAGATTTGTTTCATTTGCTCGTGAGAGCATGTTGTTAGTTATTTTGTTTACGTCTACAGCGGTAGACACTTTGGTGCGATGTCTGTTCGTTTAGTTTCTTTCGCCCCAAATCAGACTGAGTAGCTCAGTTGGATAGAGCATCGGTTTCCTAAACCGAGGGTCGAAGGGTCCGAGTCCCTCCTCAGTCACACTCTTTTTTTTAGTTCCGTTTAGTAGTTGAATTCCTCTCTGACGGCGCAAAGGTAAGTCCTTATACCTTATAAAGTAGGTCGTTCGGGCAGCGACAATCTTGCGTCAGATGAGAGTTTCATTGAGCGGACATGGAAGATAGTTCTTTGACATGTTGATGCACAGAAATAGTATGCGTGTAAAAGAAGTAACTGGAGAGCATCAATGGATGCCGGGACCTGGCGAAAGGACGCACGACATACGAAAATCCAGCTAATCTGCATCAAGTAAGCAGACGGACTACACCGGAACGAAGAATTGTCGGTGCAAGCACTGCTAAAAACGTTGCAGTCTGGTGAACATGGAAAAGTTCTGAAAATCCAAAAAGATGATTTATCTTCATCATTCATATAACAACTCAGAGGAGACTGGTGTAATTGGAAGCACAGCGACAACTAGATGATACCGTTCTTATCGTCGTGAGATGGGGGTTCGAGTCCTCCGTCTCCTCCAAAAAGTAATTCATTGTATTTCATATTCAATTAAAAATGCAGCTCGTCTGTGAAGATAGGCTGCACACATCGCAGGTTGGAGCAGTTGGTAGCTCGCTAGGTTCATGACCTAGAGGTCACAGATTCGAGTTCTGTACCTGCCACAAATGTTTATTTTTTAAGCTCTAAATTGTTTATATGTGAAAAGATTGTTTCTTGCGTATCTTGTCTGAGAAGATAGGATACGTCTATTTCTTTTAGAAGGAATTATTTTTTATTTCTGAGGAGAGTAGCTCAGTAGTAGAGCGCCAGGGGAAGGGTCCTTGGAGGTCGATGGTGCGAATCCATCCTCTCTTCCCAATTTTCTTTCGTATTTCAAGATTTTTGATTGGTTAACTTATGTGTCGCCCAGTAGCTCAACTGCATAGAGCCGTGGTACTTTCCGCGAGGTTGGGAGTTGGAGTCTCCCCTGGGCTTCCCAAGTAGGTAAATTTCAAAAAAATATTTTTTTTCATTAGCTGACAGAGGTCGGCACTTTTTCTTATAAGTCATTTATATTTAAATTTGAGTATTAATATCCTCTTGCTTGTGAAAGTAGGAGGTACAAGCCACATTAGCTCAGTTGGTCAGAGCAGTCCAAGGTACCGACAGGCCGCAGGTTCGAGTCCTGCATGTGGCTCACTTAATTGTGAGTGCCATAAATTTACAGTTTTTGATTATCTTTGGGAGTGAGGGTGTCTATTGTCCCTCCTCCCTTTAACATTGACTTCTACTCCATCTCACAATAACCACGTGCAATCACCTCTCCTGCCTTGCGTGGTTGGCTAAATGGAGAGGTTTTACTATAGATGAAAGTTAAAAACATAATAAGAATCAGTAAGGAAAACATTAATGCTATTCGGAATCTGGAATGCGTTGAAAACGTAGAACAGAAAGGAAAGGACATTACTGTTCGCATTAAACCGGAATATACGGATGGTAGACTTGAGGCCCGAACGGGTGAATATCTTATTCAGTGGGGTAATAAAATGTGGCAGAGGTATGGCTCTGATGCTATCAATCTGCTTTTTAAAAATCCCGGAGCGGAGGCCGGCAAGACATGGGACGCGTAGGTTCAAAGAAGTATTACGCTCCTGACGAGAACGAATACGATTCAAGAGAGGAGTATCTGTACTTGCAGACCATCATTGATGATCCTAATATAAGCTGTATTCATAGGCAGGTGACCATTACGGCAATCAAGCCTGTATGGATGCTGAGACCAAAGCAGCTTAAGACAAAGGTAAAGTATGAGAGAAGGTCACTGCTTTACGGGCATAACTATACTGCCGACTTCGTTTACCGGGAAGGCGAGAAGATTGTGATATGTGATGTCAAGAGCCTCTATACCTCAAAGCTCAGAGAGTTCTCGATTACAACAAAGGCTGTGGTGGCAAGACTTATCGCCCACAATAGGAAACGTCATAACGGCGAGTCTGTTGTGATATTCCGTAAGGCTATCAAGATAAAGAAGGACGAGTGGGAAATCGTTGATTATCCACCGTCCGATTGTGCTATTATATAATAAGGTGTAAAATCTAAAAGATATGGTTATCATTTTCAATAGTCTCGTAGCCACAGTAGCTATGTTCGCAGCATGCGCATTCGTCGTACATCTCCTTGGTTGGGATAAGGAAGACTAGTAGTTTAATTCTAAATATTTTAAATTATGGACAACAAAGACAAAATTATCGTCAGTGTAGTAATTGACAAGCAGGCTCTTGTTGACAGAGCATTCGACATCTCGAAGAATCTTTCTGAGTTCAATGAAATCAAGAAGGTTATCGACGGCAAAAACCAGTTTACTCGTGATATCGACGAGATTGATGATGAAGGCAAGAAGGAGAATAATACGAACCTTTTCGCCGGCATCGCATTGGACATCATCCTCTGTGACAACCAGGAACTGAAAATCACCAAGCGTCTCAAAGCGCTTAATGACAAGAAGGATGCTTTCCTCGCTAAGATGAAGAAGCTCGATGAACTCCTGGAGAAACAAAAAAGCGGAAAGATGGCTAGCGCTGAATGTATCCGTGAGTTGTTGAAAGTAATGGAGGAGGACGAGTAATGGGCGTAGTATCAAAGTACGGCAACCTGTATGATGTCAAGAAGAACATCATCTGCCACGCTCCTGTCACTTCTTCACATTTCGAAAGTATTTTGAAGAAGGTCAATGTACTTCCAATGATGAATGGCGTAACAACACCAACATTGTTCGGAATTCACGCGGACAAGAAATTTAAGCGTGGACGCTGGCGCCGAGTATTAACACATTAATTCATATAACAATGGCAAAAGAAAAAACAACTATTTCTGCAACACTAGGTCACGAGTACGAGGACCTGGAGGAGCGTGAGGATTTCCTCGCCAACAACGCGGACTCTATTGAGAAAATGGAGTTCATCAAGCGATTTAACTCTGATGAGCTGATGAAGAAGAAGGACCTGTTCGCCCTTCAGTCTGCACGTGCATCTGACATCGAGGAGGAAATCAAGGATTTCCGTGAGCAGAAAAAGGCAGAGTTGAAGCCTATCAATGAGGAGATTTCTTCTCTCCTTAAGGAAATCAAGCAGAAGGGTAGCATGGTTAACGAGAAGGTTTACAAGTTTGTTGACCGTGATTCTAAGATGACGGCCTTCTACGACAAAGAGGGTAATCTCGTTTCTTCCCGTCCGGCAACACGTGACGAACTCCCTAAGAATATGTATTCAATTATCCGTGACAAGCAGGCTATGTAGTCTGCTTTCACATAGTTTCTAAATTCTAAAATATTTTGTAAAATGAACAATGAAAAATTGCAGATAGACCTCGCTCCTGGACAGGATCATGCGGAGATTGTTCTCCGTGAGGTTGGTAATGAGAACCCTTATAAGCTTCCAGCAAAGGAGCCTCTTAATCTTCAGGTAGACGGTGTTATTACCTGTATCTATGCCTTCCTTGAGAAGCGTTGGGGTACAGAGCAGATTGACAAAGAGCATACGCATATCCTGGTTAATCGAGAGAAGCTCGTTGTTACTCTTGTTACAAACGAGAATGATGAGCGCACAACACAGACAATCATCGGCTCTATTCAGCTGTCTCGTCAGTTTACGGGATTCCATATCAATGACGGTAAGTTGTGGAAACCGGTACAGCTTGGTGACTTCTTCCGACTCAACCGTTCTTTCTTCGAGACGAAGGAGAAGAACATGGAACTCGTCAATCTCCTCAAGAGCTTCTCGGCGAAGGTTCAGACAACAATCAAGAAGGAATACAGCGACAATGGTTCCGTGACTGACAACTATGAGAAGGCTGTAGACTCTAATCTTCCTCCATCGTTCACTATCAATATTCCTATTTTCAAGGGCGCAGAGCCTGAGAAGCTTTCAATCGAGACTATCGCTCACGTCGAAGGCAACATGGCATTACTGACGCTTATCTCTGCTGATGCAGAATGTATCATCGAAGAATCCCGTGACAAGATCATCAATACGGAGCTTGACAAGATTCGTAAGCTCTGTCCTGAGATTCCTATTATGGAAGTGTAATGACAGAAATAGATAACAGAATAGCAAAAATGCCCGCCAAGATGGCCTTTGCTGTACTTGATTTGCGTAAGGCGCATGCGTGCATCATGGAACTTCCACGAAGCAAGTCGGTACAGCTGGCCAGAAAGGCGGCATACCTCAACTACATTGAAGGTGAGGGTAGAAAACTCGGTAAGGTTCCACTTCATTATGAACGCCTTAATGAAAAGGGCGAAAGCGTGACGGTGGAAACTTACTTCAGATATTTAGATAGAGTTCATTAATTTCAAAATCTATACAGAAATGGATATAGAGCAGTTAAACAAAACGCCTCATAATCAGATTTGCGATTTGGCAAGAGACAGATTCATCGAGGTGTACAATCAGAAGTTCGGAGAGGGCGGAGAAGTATTCTTCGAAGAGCAGAAGGCATTCTTCAACGAAGAACTTCTCAATGGCTCGTTCAAGGGCTATCTTGAAAAGGCTCCATCACTGAATATTCATGATGCCTTCATGAACCTGGCAATTAACGGATTGTCTCTCGAAAAGGGAACTACGACACTCTGCTACCTCATGGGCTACAGCAACTACGACAAGAATACCCGACAAACGAATTATACGGCCAAGATTACCTATACAGGATATGGAGAAATCCTTCTTCGCCAGCGAGCCGGTCAGATTGTTCGTTGTGACAATCCTGTCGTAGTTTACAATTGTGACGATTTTCGTTTCGGTGAACGAGACGGTCATAAGTACGTTGATTACGCAAAGACTTATCCTCGACCTGAAAATTCATACATCGTTGCTTGTTACGTGAAGATTATTCTTCCGAACAATGCCTACGATTACTTCGTTCTTGACCGCGAAGGTATCGACCGTCTCCGTACGTATTCGGAGAAGTTCGGAGGTAAAGACCACAAAGCCAACGCTCTTTACGGCGGAAGCTATGTCGGAAACGATGGTAGAACGTATTTCAGAGATATCGACACAGGCTTCCTTATCTCGAAGACATGCAAGCATGCGTTCAAGGGCTATCCTAAACTGAAGGTTGGTCTGGGCGCTCTTTTGCAGGCCGATATCGACATGCAGACTCAGCAGAAACCGAATCAGGAAGCCTTTGGTACTGGTGATGCCGCACCGGAAGATAAAGGTGTAAAGGTAAAGGTTGATAGTGATTCACCATTTTAAAATTGTTATATATGGCAGAAAATACAGAATTGCAGTTGGTACAACAACAAGCCAACAATATTACAAGACAGATTGCAACGCTAAAATCTGATACGGAAAATGCGGTGCAAGCCAACAGGAAATCTTATGAGGCATGCGTGAATGCAGGTGAGTCTCTGTTGTTTGATATTGGCGTTTCCGGAATGAACGATGCTCTTGACGAGAGAGCCGCTGAGTTTATCAAGAAAGCTAAACTGACAGAGAAAGCAATGACGGAGAAACGTAAGGGTGTTACCCAAGTGTTCGATATTGTCCGTAAGGGTTTTACTATGATGGAGAACCTTATCTCTATCAAGAACACCGATTCTGTTGTCTATAAGATTCAGGAGAAGCGCAACGAGTATGCGGCATACAAGCTTGAACAGCAGCGTAAGGCTGAGCAGGAACGCCTGCGCCAGGAGCGCATCAAGGAGGCCAAGATTAAGTTGAAGACTGATACGATTGATATCTTGAACAATCTCCTTACAGAGCATTCTTCTGCTGCTATCAACTCACTTAATAACACGTTCTCTCTTCTCACTCTTGATAACAAGGATGAAGTTAAGAAACGTATTACAGAGTGTTCTGATGTTCTTGACCTCGGACATCTGTTCGTTAATAACAAGCCCTCATACTCTTCCGAAATTGATGAGAATGATGCCAAGGAGATTATGAATGGAGCCTACAAGGAGGTTTCCGCTTCTCTTCTTGCATCTTATAAGCAGACCGTCAATGCTACACGTGATGAGCTTCTTATGAAGTTTGATTCTAAGATTGCTGAACTTCTTGAAATCAAGAAGGCTGAAGAGGAGCGTAAGCGCAAAGAGGAGGAAGCCCGAAAGGCTGAAGAGGAGCG
This sequence comes from Segatella copri, assembly GCA_021628325.1. Lineage (GTDB taxonomy): Bacteria > Bacteroidota > Bacteroidia > Bacteroidales > Bacteroidaceae > Prevotella > Prevotella copri_R. Next base: position 8,973 of record JAJXAL010000049.1, read on the forward strand.
TAAGCGCAAAGAGGAGGAAGCCCGAAAGGCTGCTGAGGAAGAGCGCAAGAAGCAGGAGGAGATTCAGCGTGTCAAGGATGAGGAAGAGCGTAAGCGCAAGGAGGCAGAGCTGAAAGCTGCTGAGGCTGAACGCAAGGCCAAGGAAGCAGAGCTGAAAGCTGCCGAGGAAGAGCGTAAGCGTAAAGAGGCGGAAGCTGCCGCTGCTGAGGCTGAACGCAAGGCAAAGGAAGATGCTATCCGTAAGGCTGATGAAGCTGCTAAGGAAGAGCAGCAGAGAAAGCTTGCGGCTGAGCAGGAGAAGCGTGATGCAGAAAATGCAGCCCAGCACGCTACCGCACAGGCCCAGTCGCTCTTTGCCCAGACTTCCGTTGGAGAAACTGGTAAGCAGAAAATCAAGGTAACAAAACGCCTTGTTGTTACCGACAAGAATGCTTGGCTCGATATCATTCAGCAGTGGTGGACAATCGAAGGTTCAAAGATGGCTCCTGACAAACTTGCTTCTAAGTTGGAATTCATGCGCAAGGCTTGCGAAAAACATGCCAACAGCGAAGAAGAGTATATTGTTTCTCCTTATATTAAATATGAGGATGAGGTAACGGCTAAGTAATATGGCAGAACAACCGTTTGACCCTTATTATTCTCGTGGTGAGGTCTCTAATTCGGACCTCACTGCGTTGAAGTTTGCCCTGAACCCGCAGCTCAACTTCGTAAAGGAAGAGGACAAGAGAAAGGCTTTCCATCTCGGAACTCTCGTTGACGCTCTCGTTACCGAACCGGAAAAGTGCAATCATTACGCCATGACGGTCGATGACGAGAAATATACGGAGAAGGATTGGAAATGGGGTCTAGACCGGCTTGCTGTTCTGAAGAAACAGGCCACGAAGGATAGGTTCCTTGATTTCGTCCTGAAGAATGCGGTCGGTCAGAAAACATTCATCAATCCGCATATGAAGATGGAATATCAGGGCTTCGAGTTTGAGCTTCCGGTACGCTGCAAGTTCGACTGGTGGCTCGGCGAGTTCGGCGGTGATTTGAAGACCACCGCAGCTACGTCACAGGAGCAATTCGAAGCTCAGATTGATTTTGTCGATTGGGATAGAAGCCGTGCATGGTACATGGACCTTACGCACAGTATAGACACAAGATACGGAAATCAGGACTTTATCTTTGCGGTCTCCAAGACCAAGAAGAAAGTATTCTATAAGAAGATTGAGCGTGGTGATGAGCTATACCTGCGTGGTAGGGAGAAGGCTCTTGAATGGGCTTTCCGCATGTGGTGTTTATTATAATTTATTATTATGTCAGATAAACCGAAATTATACGATTATCAAGAAGAAGGTGTGCGCATGGAGCTTGCCATGAAACGCTGTATCAATGGCGATGACATGGGAACCGGTAAAACGGTTCAGTCTATCGTCGCCATTGAACGTGCAAAGGCAACTCCTTGCCTTGTTGTTTGCCCTGCCGCACTTAAGGTTAATTGGGAACGAGAAATAAAGAAGTTTACGAACCTCCGGCCTCTCATTCTTACCGATTCCGTCAATGCGACATACGGATATCATCTCACTAAGATGAACCTGTATGATGTAGTGATATGTAATTACGAGTCGCTCGCAAAATACTTCGTCGTAAGCCTCGGACCGAAACCGTTACGGCTGAAAAACTTCCTGTTTCGTGATGAACTGAAGATTATCAAGTCTGTGATTATCGACGAGTCTGCAAGAGTCAAGGATCCATCAACAAGACAGTCTAAAATTATCATGGGACTGTGCCAGGGTAAGGAGTATATCTATGAGCTTACTGGTACGCCCGTTGTCAATCACGCAACAGACCTGGCCTGCCAGCTTGCTATCCTCGGTCGTCTGAACGACGAGTTCGGAGGGTTTGGCGAGTTTTGTAACAGGTACGGTGAGAACGAGAATCTTGAAGAGCTTAACCGGAAGATACACGAAACTTGCTACTTCCGCAGAGAAAAGAAAGATGTTCTTAAGGATTTGCCGGATCTGACCAGAACGACCATCAGTGTCGCCCTCGACCCTGAAACGCAGGAAGAGTACGATACCTGTCAGAAAGACCTGCTCACGTTCCTTCTCGAATACAAGAGCTGCTCCGAGGAAGAGGCTAGGAAAAAGCTTAGAATGAAGGCTCTTGTCAGGTTTATGAACCTTCGCTCGATATCTGGGCGAGGGAAGATGAAGGCGACTATAGAGTTTCTCCATGATACCGAAGAACAGATAATCGTATTTGCCGAGCATCGTGATGTCGTTAGTGCAATCAAGAAAGAGTTCCCGGATGAGGTTTGCACCGTAACCGGTTCCGATAGCCAGCAGCAGAAGCAGTGGGCTATCGATTCTTTTCAGGCTAGGAAAAAGAGAATCATCATCTGCTCCATCAAAGCAGCAGGCGTAGGCCTTACGCTTACGGCTTCTTCCAATGTTGTGTTCGTCGAGCTCCCATGGACGATGGCAGACTTGTCGCAGTGTGAATGCCGTGCCTATCGTAACGGTCAGAAGAATGCGGTTACATCGTGGATTCTCATGGGTGCAAATACCATCGACGGCTATCTTTATAGCTTGATTATGCAGAAAGGCTCAATAGCATCAAAGGTTACAGGCGAACAGGACTCCGCTATCAAGGATGCAGCCTACTTTGATGAGTTGGCAGATTTGGTTTTACAAAATTCTTTAAATAAAAAATAATGGAAATTCAAGGAAAAGTTATTGCCGTTTTACCTGAAAGAAGCGGCGTCTCTGCAAGAGGTGAGTGGAAGTCTCAGACTTATGTAATAGAAACACAAGAGCAATATCCTAAGAAGATGGCCTTTGATGTTTTCGGAGCAGACCGTCTGGCTCAGTTCAACATTCGGAGTGGTGAGGTTATTGACGTTAGCTTTGATATTGATGCACATGAATATCAGGGCAGATATTTTAATCAGATTCGTGCCTGGAATGTTACTAAGGTGTCACAACAAGCAGCACAACAAGCTATGGCAAGTTCTGCTAATGCTGCTGGCGTGGCAAACCCGACGAATCAGCAAAATCTGTTTCCACCTGAACAGCAGTCTGCACAGCAGCAAGCACAGCAACGAGGGAACTCTGATGACCTTCCCTTCTAGTGTAGAATTAATTAAACGAGCATTCAACGCTTATGTGGTTCAACCTGAAAAATGTGTTTGAACTTGAAACGTTTAGGAAAAAAGTAGCCGAGTTGGAGAACAAAGGCGCGATGGTAGAGCTGAAAGAAAAACGTGGACGTTCTTTGAAGCAGAATGCCTATCTTCATTTACTCCTATCTGCATTCGGTCTCCAATACGGCTACACTCTAGACGAAGTTAAGACGCATTTCTATAAGCTGGTAGTGAACAAAGATATATTCCTCAGAGAAGGGATTGATAAATTCACAGGAGAATGCTATAAGTATCTCCGTTCTTCTGCTGACCTTACGAAAGACGAAATGAGCAAATCAATTTCTGATTTCAAATCGTGGGCAAAAGAGGAAGCAGGATTTGATTTTCCTGATTCTGATGAATATATCGCACTACTTCATATTCAACATGATATAGAAAGACAACAAAATTACATACAATAGCTTATGATGTTACCAACTAATATACGTCAGAAGTCAGGCGAGCTATTCCCGAATGACTTGGAAAAGCAGAAAATCTTTTGCATGGGTGCAGCGTTCTCGTTAGGCAAAGATTTATCCGATTTTGAGGAAGAAGGGCAACAGGAAGAAGTGCAGCAACAGGAAGAAGTGCAGCAGCAGGAGATTTACCCTTGCCAGGAAGCTCTCGATATGTGGCTTGCTTACAAGAAAGAGAAACGGCAGAAATATCAACCTCGTGGACTCGCGGCTCTTAAAAAGAATCTTTTAAAGATGTCGAACGGAAATCCAGAATACGCAAAGGTTATCGTTGAGCATTCTATGGGAAACAACTATTCCGGGTTGTACGCTCCTAAAAACAATGGTGTAAATAGTTATGAACAACAGCAACGAACTTTCAATAAAATTAGTTCAATCCTTGCCGACTGAATGTAAGCAAGCGGTGGAAAAATACGGCGGACAATATGCGCTATTCCTGGACAAATATCCTACCCTGCAAAATCGAACAGATGCAATTACATCTGTATATGATTCTGTAGCTAGAGGCGGTATGTCGTTTGTTAGTATTGATAAGTACTTCAAAGATGGCGCAAGCGAGTTCTGGATTAAGATAATGCTCATCGACTTGTTTATGGTTATTGGAGCTATCGACGCAACTACTCCTTACCAGTTCAAGGCTATGGCACAGCGTATCAGACAAGAATACTACCATCTCACACCTAGTGAGCTCACAAGGTTTTTCTACGAGTTCTCGATGGGCGAGTATGGAGAAATCTATGTAGGAAAGACGGTAAATCCTCAAAAACTTTTTATTGCTCTCGAAAAATACATGTGTAAGCTTTATGAAAAGAGAGCTGAAATTGATTCTCAGAAGTTAGCTGAGAAACAGAAAAAAGAATATGAGGAATCAAAAAAGAATGCAATATCCTACGAAGAACATTGCCGCTTAAAGGGTGTTGATATTGAAAAATCACCTCTTGAAAAGCTAAAGAGAAAACTTGAAAAAGAATCAAAACGAGGCAAAAATGGCAGACGTAAGTAAAATGGCAGAGGAATGGCTCAGTGAGCACCCTGATGCGACAAAGAAAGAAATATGGATGGCCGGTTATTGGAAATCTACCGATAACTGGTGCAACCGAACCAAGTAAATTTAGAATTATGACACAGAAAGAACGTATTGAGAACGCTACCACAAAGCAAGCGGTAGTGTTCATTTGGATCTACTCCTGGGTTATTGTGAGAAACCTGGGAAGAGCAATCAATAAGGCAGTACACAAGCTGCCCTGGTTGTTCATCGTGATAACGGTAATAATATCATTCGTTGTCAGCTTCGTCTTCATCTCTAAGGCTAGGGCAGAACGAGATAGCTACAATCAGAAGTTAGTTCACGCAACACAGCAGCTTGATAGCTATATGGCTGCATACGGAAACATTAAATCAAAGTAAATATGAAGAGATACAAACATACAATAGTGATGATCCTGCTCGTTATTGTAGCTCTCATCGCAGGTTACGGATTCATCTTATTCATGGTTGAACATATTTTCCTTTCGCTCCTGATGCTCTTCTGTATCAGTTGCGCATTGGCAGCAGTAGAAAAGGAGGTCTAGGAATGTCGGCATATAATTTCACACCGAAAGGAGCATTCTTCATCAACTACAAGGAGCCTGACAGGGAAACAGTAGACCATATCACTTCACTCTATTACCTCATTATCGGTTCTCTCGCTACAATCACGCAGACGGCAATCAAAGACTTGCACGACAATCTCAGCGAGAGGAAGGACCTGTTTAAGCATGAACTTAAGTATCGCATAAAGGAGGCATTCTCCCGTTCTGAGACTCTTATAGGTATATTCAAGAAGTATACTACCGAGATTTCTCAGTACGAGCTCTGGCTTGATATTACGGACAGCATGGAGGAAGACCTGAAGATTGATATACAGAGACTATTCTATACGACCGATAACATTCTTCTGAAGAACAACATCAAGGAACACAAGCTTCAGGCGTATGCATGCGTAGCCTACAACCTGTCAATCATGCTGCATGATATGTGTACGAAGTTTGATGACGTTATGAGTGAACGTGGCATCAGTTCCGGCAGCATAAGACCTTGCGGAGAATTCATACAGTCTATGTATGGTATGTATGCCTCGATGAGAGAGGTTGCCAGGATCCTCATACCGGACAAGGATGCTGAATACTTCAAGGAAGGCGGTCAGATTTACAGGGCTTTGCAGGTGGTTGCAATGAAGGTATGCAATCCGGAAAGAATTGACAACGCCGCAGACGAAGGACTGAAGCTTAATGGAGTTGACTACCATGGTGAAGAACACCAGAATAACGCATTCCTCCCTTGGAACGGCATCCAGGTTAACTTCCTGTCACGCAACTTTGATAAGATGTCTGATGAAGAACTTGCAAAGGCTCTAGGACGATCTGTTGGTGCAGTAAAGGCAAAAATGAGACAACTTAAACTAAAACGTAAGAAAAATGAAAAAGATTCCAAAGCTGTATGTGAAGAACAGTAAAGGTCGCTATCAGGAATACAAGATTCCTGAGTACGACATATCAAATACCTTGTATGGTAAGGTAAATGGCAGATACGAGCCTGTGTGTATGCGTATATGTAACGAGTTGGATGAAGGTGTATGGGTAGTAACAAAACGTCCGTCAATTTATGGCGTTATTCGTGGCACTTATCTTCGTGAGAGCTTCCATCTTGACAAGGCTGCCGACATTGAGCGTTTCCCTCTGTCTAAGATGGGGCACATTCAGAAGGTTGCAGAACGTATCATTGATGAACTGAGACTTGGTAATACTGACACAAGAGTTATGACAAACAATGAGCTTGTAAAGTTGGTTGTCGGACTTGTCTATAAATACAACGAGGAGGTGTAACTATGGAAGATTTACCTATAGGTTCGGAAATCGTCTTGAAGGTGGTTGAAAGCGAGAAAGAAGAATGTAATGGCTGTTTCTTCGATGAGATAAGTAGCAATATCTATGAGAATGTTTGCGGTGATTTTAATTGTAGCGCAAGCACTAGAAAAGACGGAAAGAATGTTCAATTTAAAAGAGTGAAGTAATATGAAGAAAATCAAAAGCAAGAATGTTCAGAACTATGTTATGGACGATATGGTATGGAAGGTTGATATGCCAAGGCTATTGAAAGAGATAGCTGAGTGTTCTAAAAGCACTCCTTATCCTGTGACTTTTACGATTTTGGCACGTGTGCTTGGAATACTTACAGAAAGGGCTATTGAGATTAATGATCCTGCACTAAACATCATTATGATGAACCTTGGACTTTACGAAGGAGTGCATGATAAGAACGCAGGTGAGGTCATATCTAGATTACGAAAGTTGATTGCTGATAATCAAAATAGGAGGCATAAATATGATAGACAAAAAGAAAATCGGAAAAGCAGCTAAAAAGTATGCTAAAGAAAAGGAGAAAATTTGTAAAAAAATAGCAGAAAAATATAAATCTGCAACTTCTATAGGTAATTGGGTCACCGTAAATCCAGATGCAGCTTTCGAGGATGGTATCGACTGGTTTTTGAAGAACTTGTGGCATGATATCTTTAATGAGCGTATTCCTTGCGGCAAAAGGGTTATAGTTGAATATACTTTTGAAGGTGGCATATATTATCAGTCTCTAAAAATGCCTGACGATATCCAATGGGTTAGAGGGCTCTCTAATGAAAAAAGATTAAGGCGTTGGTTGTATGTTGATGATTTATTGCCAAAGGAGGAACATGAGCAATATTAAAGAAGAAATAGCTGAGTTAGGTTGTTATTGCAATGAGCATCCACATTATCAAGGCGTATATAATATCTATTTGTTTTTATGTTGGTTGTGTTATAAATAATTTATGAAAGAGCTTAAAGTTGGAGAAAGAGTAACCATTACTCTTGAAGCTGTTGAACAGAAAACTTGTAAAGGTTGCTTCTTTGATAATTACGGATGTAACGCAAGCGATATGTTTAAATGTGGTTATGCAAACCGTTCTGACGGAAAGGGTATAATCTTTAAAGAAGTAAAGGAGTAAAGCGTATGAGCAGAAAATTAATGAATTTGGCTTTGATGTATACTGCTATCACGGCTTATGCTAGTGAGTATCCGTTTGGCCAACCAAGCCATAGACTTGGTACACCAAATGGCAACATTCATTCTGATAAGCAGAAGTGTCAGCCAAAGGCGCAGCATGAGTTCACCATCAAGGGTGTTAAGATCATGGCAGCCTCTAAGAAGGATGCTATAAAAAAGTTTAATCATCGTAAAAAGTAAAACATATGTTATACGAAGCACAACAGGGAAGTAAGGCTTATGAATACATTAAGAGTATTCTCGATGCTGAATTTGAAGAGCATCAATCATACATGAAACGAGTAGAAGAAGCCGTAGGTTTCAAATTTGAAAAATATCAGGGCTATCAGCCTAACAGAACTCTCACAAGAGTGTACGAGATTACCGCTATATGGGTTCTTTCTGAGTGTTACGATACGTTAGATAAGAAGGTGTGGAAGAAGGTAGACGGTGTAAAATTGGAGGACGGTTACTATATAGCTATTGCGCCTAACAAGCGTAGTAAGCAAGGTAAGGCAATAGCAGCAGTACTTACATCATATAAATCCTTTACTCATCATTTCCAGATATTGAAGGAACTGAATATCGAAGTTCCGTACGTCAGCCGATTCTCCATCACCCAGCTTTTACGTCACAAAGACCGTATTTTCGTTTACTTTGATGATAGCATTAGAGCTGAAAAGCAAAATCCAGACTTCGTGGAAATCACGATAGGAGAGTATGAGGATTTCATTAATAAAAAGGACTAAGCTATGGATAAACTAGAATACATTCCAGGAGATTTGGTGATGACAAATGGAGTACCACTAGGTACAGCACAGAATGTCGTTTACCGAGTAACATCATCTGACCCATCAAAGACTTTGAAGTTAGACGATGGAACGGTTCTGAAAGGTGTTGTCTGCTTAGAGAACATCGAAGGTGCGGAATTTGGAGATAAAGGCTATCTCTCAGGTGACTGCTGTGCTTGGGTTAAGGATATTGTTCCTATTAATCTTGTGCCCGCAATTTTGGAGAAGAATGGATGGAAGGTTTCATCAGAATGTAGATGGATTTACGTAAAAGAAGATAATGTTAAAATTTTCAGACTCTTAGACGATATTCATTACGCTGCTTATATAGGATTGGTAAGGCTATTAGAATTTCAACATATTCATCAGTTACAACATCTTCTCTTTGGTCTTGGTATTAATCATAAAATGGAGGTGTAGGTATGTTAAGAGAAGATATTAGAGGAATATGTCACAGACCTTGTATCTACAATGATAAAGGTAAGTGTGATATGTGGGATGAGTTATCTGTTCCTAATGAAACAGAAGAGTGTGAAAATCAAACAGATGTTTAACCGCCTCGGGCATAAATAGATAGAAGTATGAATGCAATAGAAGCAAAAAGAAAGTTGTGCGAGTTGAGAAGTAGTCTTAGAGACAAAGAAGCAGACAAGGCTATTTGGATAGCCATTCGTGCTATTGATACTTGCACAGAAAATGGATTTATTGTAGAAGATTGATTAACTATCCGCAAGGATATAAATAGATAGTAATATGCCAACAGGATTTACAGCACCAATATATGATGGTGAAGATATAACATTTGAGCAATTTGCAAATAGTTGCTTGCGCAACTTCGGTATATACCTGAGATTTGAAGGAAAATATCCTAACCTTAGTAGATACGAAATTCCAGACAAGATATGTCCTAGTGATTACTATAAAAAGAAATACGAAGAGGCAAAAGCTGAGTACGAAAAGCATCTTACAGCCCCTAAGACAAAGGAAGAACTTGAAGCTGAGTATCTTTCTTATGTTAATGATGTAATCAAGGGAAACGAGGATAGATTGAAAGAGAATGTAGCTCTCAAAAACAGATACAATGCAATGCTATCCAAAGTTAGAAGATGGACTCCGCCATCCAAAGAATACGAGGGTGTTAAGAACTTTATGGAAAGCCAATTAATTGATAGTTTAGATTTTGATTGCAGCCAAGTTTATGTGGAGAATATCATCCCTAAAGATAAGTGGATTCAAAAACAAACTAATCGCACTGATTTAATAGAGTCTATGAAGTATAATTTGGAGCAGTATAATAAATCTGTAGTTGCTGCCGAAAAGGATACCAAATGGCTCAAAACATTTTCAGAAAGCATAAAGAAAGTAACAGAGTAATTAACTGTCCTTATAGAACATAAGGACAAGTAATATGAAAAAGATTATTTTGGCAGCCTTGGTCGTTGCAAGTTTGTTCGCTTCTTGCTCTAGCGAGAAGACTTTTAAAAAGAAAGATGGCTCTACGATTACAGCAAAGCCTTATGGCTGGGCTAGTAAGGAAAACAAAGTAGAAGGTGTTAACTACGAGTTGAATGCTCCAGATGTTGTAGTATCTATCATCTTTGCCCCGTCTGTTATCGCTCCAGCTTTACTGACGGCTTATGATGTTTGGGAACCAGTATCATATACTGAGCCATCTAAGTAACTAACCACCCTCTCCCTTTTACAGGAGAGGGTAAAAAGAAGAGAATATGGCACAAGAAGGATGGATATGCCCTAGATGCGGAAAGGTAAACGCACCTTGGGTAATGCAATGTTCCTGCAATAGGAACACTCAGATAATACCTAAAGTTGGAGCTCCTTACTATGAAGGAGACCAAGCAACGTGTAACGCAAAGGAGAATAAGCAATGAGTAAAGAAAAAGCTATTAAGCACATTAAGACTATAAAGGCTTATATTACTTGCCTTCATGCAGATTTATCAAAAGGTAAAAAAATAAAGCCTTTCGGTTTTGCATACAATTTAGCAATACAAGAATGTGATAAGGCAATTAAAGATTTGGAGGACTAGAATATGGAGAAAATTTGTAAAGGAGAAATTCAGAGATTGCTGCCTATTTTTCAAGCAATGGCAGATGGTAAGACTATCCAAGTCAAGTATGGCAATGGTTGGATAGATATAGATGGTGACGAAGATGGCTTAAATCTTGATTCACTCATAGACTGTCAAGATTGCTATCGCATCAAGCCGGAGTCAAAGTATCGTCCATTCAAGAATGCAGAAGAGTGCTGGGCTGAAATGCAAAAGCATCAGCCGTTTGGGTGGGTGAGAGGTAACAATTGCTTCTATAACATAGTATCTGTTAGCAATATAGATGTGAGTATGGCAAACGTTAGTGGTGATATTGTAATATTAAATTTTAGTGATGTTATTGAAGACAACACATTTGCCGATGGTGCTACATTTGGTATTAAAGTGGAGGAATAGATTATGATTCAAATACACAAACACGACAAGGGTGAATTGTATTCTATATACGGTTTCTTCATTGACCCCGACAAAGATGTATGGGTTGACAAGAAACAACTTATGGAATTATACAATGAGATTAAGAAAATAAAAGTGGAGGAATAGTTATGAACAAAACAGATTTACATTCATCATTACTCTTCCTGATGATTAAACTGGAAGATGCAAAGAGCAACCCAATGCACGACAAAAACTTTGTTTCTGCATTGACGGAAGTGCTCAGATATTTCCGTGATAACGGAGAGTTGAAGAAAGCCTATGAGCATCAAAAGGATTCATTGGCAGATATGGCTAATAGCCCTTGGGCGAAACTGGTAATTGGCATGCTTACCTCAAAAATGCAAGAAGACAAAGTTGATGTAGAGTTACCAGACATTGATGCTCTAATAAAGGAGAGTTCTTCTGATGAGTTCATTGAAAAGAAAATAAATGAAGTTCTTGGTGATGAAGATGTAGAACTTAAAGAAGAATAGTTATGACTAAACCTTACAGAATCAAGCATAAGGCTAGCGGATTGTACTACCAGCCTGCAGAAATCATAATAATCTTTCCAAGAATGGCAAGGTATACATGACAAATAACTCACTATTGATGATAACTAATAGCTATGATTATATAGCTATTAGTGTTAGAAAAGGCACGAAGGTACATGATATTTTAGAAAAGGAAATGCCCTTAAAAGGTATAGAACGTTCCTATGGTGCAGAAGTTTGTTATTGTGTTCCAAAGAGTGAATTTGAAAAAGAAGAATTATAGCTTATGAAAGTAGAAAATATTAAGTTTAGGGCAAAACGTCTTGACAACGGAGAATGGATAGAGGGTGAAATCTCTCATTTTGAAAATACTATATGGATAGTACCTATTGATCATAAACCATTCCATTCGGGATGTGCTGAAGTCGACTCGGATACTATCTGTATGTTCACAGGACTGAAAGATTGCGATGGCAAAGAAATTTGGGAAGGTGATATGCTTTCAAATGTCACCAATGATAGTCCTGACGGAATAGTAGTGTTTAAATATGGCGCATTTTCTTTACTCGCTAAGAATGGTCGTGATTTTTGCGTTGCACTAACATACCTTCTGAGTGAGAAAGATTCGTTAAATAGATTTAAGGTCGTCGGCAATAAATTCGATAAGGAGAAGTAGCGTATGAATATAGGAATTTTATATCTTTGTATGAGTTTTATCTACATCCTGCTTGTTTGCTTGGATGGAGAAGATGTAAAACCGAAATGGAAACAATGGCTAGCTGACAAACTAGGCATCAAGCCAAAGATAGAGGTTAGATACATAAAGCCACAAGTCGTTAAGCTTCATTCAAGAGTTACAATGTCAAATTTTGAAATGCAATACTATTGCCGTGACAAATTTGGCATGGAGCAATTGAAGAGAAGAGCAATAGAAAGTGTGTATGATGAAATTCTTAAGGGAATGAAGGCAAATGGATTGGTTTCCATTTCGCAATATAAAGACATCTATACAAATAGCACAATTTATGAGGGGACATGTGAAATTTATAAAAACAAGTAGCTATGAAGAAGGAAATATTTGACTTCTCGGAGGCTCTGAGAAGAATGAAGGAAGGAAAGAAAGTGAGAAGGGTAATTTGGGAAGAATGTGGAGCTTATATCTATATTGTCTCTAAGACTATCATAGCTGTATGCGATGAAAAATTCTTTCCTTGTGTTTTCAAAGATTCTGAGGATATTCTCGCAACAGACTGGGAGGAGGTGTAAGGATGGTAAAGAAAGTATTGACCCTCACCGTCAGCAAGCAATGGTTCGACATGATTGCTGAAGGAAAAAAGAATGAAGAGTATCGGGAGATAAAGCCGTATTGGGTAGCACGATTATTTCACAATAACAGCAATATTGTTGATGTGCGATATCTTGCCTCGGCTTTGGCAGGGCGAACGGATTTACTTAAAAAATATATTGACGCACAGAGAATTGTGTTAAAACAATATACTCATGTCCTCTTCATCAATGGCTACCGCAAGGATAGCCCACGAATTGAGAAGGAGATTGAGAGTATCATCATCGGCAAGCCTAAGAAAGGCTTATGCCCCGACAAGTGGCTTGATACAGAGTTTTTTATCATTAAATTTAAGTAGCGTATGACAAACGAGGAATTTTTCAATGCTCATATAGGTGAGCGAGTTCTTTATAAAGGTAAGGACATCGGGGCATACGTAGCAGGTTATGTAGAGGAAAAGTATATTATCTTAGGATTTAATGATTATACAGGCTGTATTCAGTGCTTCACTTCTAAAGTGAAAAATCTTTGTGCAGTGTATCGCTCCTACCGATTCGCTAAATTGAAGTATGTAGAGGTAGTATATAAAAGTACAGATAAAAAAGTAGCTTATGAAGATTAGATTGGCAAAGAAGATAATGAAGCATAAATGTACTTTTTTAAATATAGAAGAGAAGTACAAAAAGAAAGGGTATAATGTCAAGTGGCTGATTGCGTGGGGTGCTTACGATGAGAAAAAGACTTATCGGAATGCTTTTACTATGGACCACCGTATCGCAATGGCGATGAGTTTGGTTGAACATTGGAATGCTCGTTGGTGCAGAAACGAGGCGGCAAAGTTAAATAAAAAGAATCCGCTCCGTCCGAGAGACCTTCGTCGTAGTGTAGAAAGATTAAAACAGTACAGCGTATGAAAGAAGAAAGATGTTGTGGTAACTGCTTTTGGATGGGACGCGAAGACATCTTAGGCAATGGATGGTGCTACAAAAAAGATTGTGAAACATCTTGTGATAAGGTTTGCAAGAAACATGAATTTTAAAATTTAAATATCAAATGGAAAAGATTTTTAGACATTTCAAAGGAGGTTATTACAGATTTATCACTGAGGTCACTAATAGTGAAACTCAGGAGAAAGAAGTTGTTTATCAGGCTATCTATGGAGAGCACAAGGTTTGGACTCGCCCTGCTGACCTGTTCTACGGAAAGGTGAACGTTGATGGCGTGGAGATTGATAGATTCACCGAGGTTGTTGGTGTGCCTGTTTTATTCAAAAAGACCAACGAGAACGCTATTATGCCATCCAAGGCGCATGACGATGATTTCTGCTATGACTGCTATGCGGTTTCAGAAGAAGAGATTGCGCCTAATGTATGGAAGTACGGCCTCGGATTTGCATTGCAGATTGAAAACCGCAACAAACCTGCCGACATTTCTAGGTGCTTCACGCTCCGCCCTCGCTCTTCTGTATGGAAGACTGGCATGGTTCTCAGTAACTCAGAAGCAACCATTGATGATGGTTTTGTTGGCGAGATTTCTGCTGTCTTCTATCACGTATTTCCAAAAATGCCGCGATATAAGGTTGGCGACAAAGTGGTACAATTTCATCTTGAAACAAGTGACAACATCATGCTTATCGAGACGGACAAATTAAACAAAACAGAACGTGGCGATAACGGCTACGGCTCTTCTGATAAAAAGTAATACATGAACATCACAGATGAACAGAAAACGTATATAAAGGAACACCCTTACGAATCTCCTTACGCAATGGCCAAGAGCTTCGGTTGCGCAGTACAGACTGTTTACTGGTGGCTACATAGGCTGCATGGGGATTCGTTCAAGGACGCAAGAAAAGAGCAAAGAGAGAAGATTAGGGAATCTGTCCGTAGGCTATATCCGGATTACTCTTCTTCTGAAATTTCCAAAGAGCTTGGAATAACAAAGTCATGTGTAACAAACATAGCAAAGTCACTTGGCGTTACTCATACCCAGGAAACGGAAGAAAGACTTCGGTTGAAATGTGCTCAGGCAATAATAAGACCGGAGATAATAGCTAAACGTTCTGAATCTCTAAAAAAGACGCTGAGGCTTGACAGGTACAGAGCAACGAATGGAATAAAACAGAAGACACGACGCAAGTTCAAGACCATTCCGAGCAGATGTCTCTGTGCAAGGAACTATCTCTGCAATAAATACAACTACTTCTACGACAAAGATTACGGAGAACTGCTTACCATATTCTACGACAGCGAAACCAAGATGCTGAGTGAAGATCAACAGAAACACTACGAGACGAAGTATGGTATCAAGTTCCTCCAGGGAGCTGAAGAATAATTAATAATTTCTGTGCATTATCTATATGTTTAGGGGTGGCTACACATCGCGTGCGGTCACCCCTTTTTGTTTGTATCAACAAATAACCAAATAAAAACATTAGAAAAAACTAAGAACGTTTGTGTAACTTTAATTTCCAGTATATCCAACCTAAAAATGCGAGAATGCCTATGAAAAGGCAAACTGAAGTTATCTTACCTATATTTAAAAATGCCCTGTCAGTTCTTGATAGTTGTTTCTCTACATATACTTTATCTTTCGATATTTTACTTATCACTGAGATTAAGGAGTCGCATCTATTGTGATATAGAGACGTACTATCCCTGTATTCTTTAAGGGTCGAAATACTATCTCTTAGTATCTGTACGTCCTCCTGCGATATTTCGTGATATTCGTAGTGGAATCTGTCTTCGCCTACCTTGTTTCCATTTGAGTCGTATTTGGAAGCCGTGCTATCCCTTATATGAGTCTTCTCTTTGGTGGTAGACTTTACAGACTCTTTATGCGATGCTCTGTATGATTCCAGTTCTTTAATAAGCCTTGCGTTAAAGAGTGAATCCCACTTAGCCTCGTTACGCTTATCAGTGATGTATGTCTGTTTTTCTATCACACGTTCTTTCGCCTTACATCTACAGAACATTGATAGAATTAGCATTGCTACTGCTATGGCAATTACAACCCTTGTTATCTTATCAATAAGTTTCATAAGCAAGTGAATTAATTCTGTTCATCCAACCGTTCTTGAACTTTTTGTTCTGTGGTCTTGTCTGACAGATACGTTCAATAAAACCCTTCCGTTCCTGCTTGATGGTATCAAACAGATCCCGGCCATCTCTTGCGTTGACAGCTGCGATAGTATTCGGACCGACAATACCATCCACATCAACGCCAAGAACTCTCTGAGGAATCTTGATACCGTAGGCTCCGCTAGCCCATACCCAGTCGACGAGGATATTGGCTACGTTCTGGTCTTTAATATCATCAGCTTTCCACTTATCCCAGTAGTACTTCTTGAAGATTACACCCCATTGCACCCTGGTCATACGCCTTAAATCGTTAACCGTCTTTTTGCTTCCGAATACTGAGCGATATGCAGCGAGAGTCACGCCCATATTAGTAGCTCCACCCAAATCGTCCTTGTCGTTAACGAAGCCACCTTCCCACCTGAGAATGAATGGCTCAAGTATCTTATGGTTTGCCATTTTTGTTTTCCTCCTCTTTTTTATCAAACTCATTGTTGAGTCTGTCAATAATCGGTTTCCAATAACTAGGCAGTGCCTTTGCAAACTCGAATCTCAAAATGTAGTAAATAACTCTGAATGCTACATTCTTAGGGTATGCCTTGATGAGGTTTTTGAACGCGTTGCATAGATACACATAGCAGAAAATGTATGTAAGCATCTTTATTACAAACAAAGCCTCATTTCCGTCATTACAGCCTATCATGATACCATATATCACATAGTCAATGGTAAGATAGAGCAACATTTCAAGAATGGCGTTTACAAACTTTGATGCCGAAAAGTTTTTGCATCGTACAACGCTAACGCCATCAGCTCGCATACCACAAAAGATATTGAAGCCGAAAGCAATTACTAGCGCCAGCACGAAACCTTCAGTTGGCGTTGCAAAGGCAAGTATAGCAGAGGAAATTGTAACCACTATCTGCCTAATCTGTGAAGAATCTAATAAATTTGTCATAATCTGTTATCCTGAATAATTAATAAAAATAAAGTTTCGGTCTCTTTCTGCAAAGATAGCAAAAAAAACCGAAACTTCATTCAGAATAACGAAAAACTTTAGACATTCAAGTCGTAATATGGAAGTCTTCCACTTTCCAGGAAGGAAATACATTCATCGAAAATCTTTTGCTCGTAGTTGTACGTGTTGATCTTCGGGAACCATTTCTTTATCTTTGCGTCGTTACGCTTTACCATTTCGCCCCACAAAACGCACCAATCATTAATGGTAATGTTGTCGTTCTTGACTTCATGCCAATAGTCCTTGGCCACATCTTTAGTATGAAGCTGACCGATGAGACAAAGATGCATATCTGCCATCTCTTCGTTATAATGACACGCGCCAATCTCTCCCTGGACCTGCTTCATCATATCAAGCATTACGCTGTCATTCATTCCGACTTCGCAACAATCAGCCATGATCGTAACACAGTTCTTTATAGCCTGCATATCATTGCTAGCTATAATGTCTTCGAATACCTTTTTCATAACCGTATATTTTTGATGTTACTTCAGAAAATACTCTCTGATGTTGTATACACCATCCTTGTCTTTCAACAAATCGAGTGCAAGGCTGTGGGCATACTTAACCAGATGTTCTGTATCAATGTCCTTAACATCTTCCTTGCCGAGTATCTTAGCAATTGTGCATCCGTGGTCGCTTACAACCTGATTCATCGCAACGTACAAAGCGTAATCGTTGTAATAAGGTTTCTCCTCTGTTGCAAGTCCGAGACCGGTCATAGCATTGATCCATGTCTGCATATCCCAGGTTACTGGTGGATTCATACCGTTTGTAATCTCAGAAGCTTCCTTCTTCGTAAGATAGTTCTTCCACTTGATAGCGCAAAGCTTATCAAGATACTCTTGTGCCAACTCTGGGTGCTTGGATGCCATATCCTTCATCATGCAACGCATCGTATTACCGAATACGTGCATATACTTTACGTTTGCTGATGATGCCATCATTCCGTACAGCTCATCAAATTTACTCATAATATCTTTTGTTTCCATATCTTATATATTTTAACCTATTATCAAATCTCTCAACTCTACAAAGTCCTCCTCTGTGAAGTTGATGCTTCGCTTGCTTCCAAAGAGGATAGCAGTAGCAATTCCATCTGGCAGGTCAATAGACACAACTCCTTTGTCGATATGTCCGTGTATAAAACCTACATCGAATTTGTAATCTTCCACGGATTTTAGCATCTGCATCATATCTTCAAATATCGTGTTGGCATCTATGTTGCCGTCTTCATCGGCGATGAATAGGGTAGCGTTGTCAATGCTCTTGCCCCAACTATCTTTGTGCTTGGCGATGATGTTGTGCGCCGCACGTTTCATGTACACTGATGGTATGGCGAGCATCTGGTTAGCCTTAACCATATCGTCTATTCTAGCATCTGCCCACAAATCAAGCGATGTAAGCAGTTTCTCTTTCAATTCTGTTACGTTCATTTCTTAGTTCCTCCCTTCTTTGTTTTGTTGTACCAAGCGAGATATTCTTGCCAAGTCTTATCGCTATGATTAGTCATATAATCGTTGAGCATAGCAGATTTCTGCTCCTCTGCCTGCGCTACTTCTTTTCTCAGTCGTTGCATCAAGGACAAGTGTTTCTTCAATGCCTCCTGTCCTTGCTGAGTGCTTTCGATACGAGGGCGTATGATGCGCAATTCCTCGTCTTGTACGAGCTTAGACACATACTGCAAGCTGTTGACGTATTCTTGATTCTGCATCAAGTACTGACGTTGTGCGCCCGTAAGATTGTCTTCTATCTTGTCTATCTCATCCCATAAAGGGGTGGAAGACTGCTGCGCTTGCATATTTATAGATGCTCGCTTCTGCTGTATTGCCTCATACACCTTTTGTAGTTCGGCATCCATCGTTGGCGGCTGCTGCTGACTTGTGCCCATATCAAGCAAAGGGCTGTTTCCAAAATTCATCATAATCAATATCTTTAAGTTGGTGATATATTATAGAGAGGTGAGAGGGCATCCACCAACGAGGGCAAACACCCCTCACCAACTCATTTCTTTTTAGTCCTTTTTACAGACTTTCTTGCTCTGTTACGCTCCTGTAGTGGGAGTTGATGTTGCAGCACATCCGCAAATGCTTGCAGATGGGAGAACTGTAACAGTAGGAGTACTCTGGAGTCCGAGGACACCATCAATCTTGCGGCAGCACTTCTCGTTAACGTAAGCCATCATAAGCTTCTCCTTGTAAGGAGTGAGGGCTTCCATCACGGCTACCTTCTTGTCGAGGTCATTATACTTTGCTTGCAACGCATCGTACTGGTCTCTCTGATTCTTGTACAAGCCGAAATCAGCATCAACCTGAGACTTGTAAAGACCGAACTCAGCCTGCATTGCACGGCGGTTCTCGGCGTTGATAGCATCGTTAGCACCCTTATACATAGAGAACTTCTCAGCGATGTCTGTCTCTCGCATAGCGTAGAACTTGTTAGCGGTGTCGAGCTTCATACCGAACATGTAGGTAAGCAACTTCACCTCATCATCGCATTCCTTCTCCATTACCTGCAAGGCAGTTGGCTGATTTGAACTTGCGTTAGCCCCATAGGCGTTGATGTTCACGTTCTCAGGCATATTGCTGCCACCGAGTGAACCAAACACGCTGCGGTTATTACCGCCAAGCAACCAAGCACCAGCACCGAGTGCTGTGCCGATGATACCAAGGGTAAGACCAGCATTACCTGTTGCCTTAGAAGCATAATCATCGTGCTTCTTTCCCTCTTCGTAGATTTTCTTCTCTACGACCTTTGCATCTGTCATTTCCATGATACAATCTTTTTAAGTTATCCTTAATATTAACTAACACTATTGTAACGTTACGGATGCAAAGGTACAAAGAATAGGGGAGAGCAAATATAACTCTATCACACTTTCTTTTAGTGGTTGATTATCAGAGATTTAAGGTGATAGTAGGTAGTATCATAAATAACAAAAAAGAGAGGCAATCACTTACCTCTCTTGCTCTTTATGTAGTGTAGTATATCCCACTTCTTAAAATATCGGGTATGCCCACGCTTTTTGCACTCTCCGTTCGGAATGTCACCTCTAGCAACCATTCTATTCAATGTTGCATCAGAAACGTGAAGCTTCTCCTTGACCTCCTCTGTGCTCAACATAGGGTTGAGAGCATACGGCAGATAGTTCTCACAAAGGTCTTCTATCTCATCGCTGCTCATTCCGCAAGCAGTTACCTTCTCCCCTCTCTTCTCTTGCTCGTCTGCTCGAA
>JAJXAL010000193.1:0-3394 GCA_021628325.1 Segatella copri
CGTTGTATCTCAGTCTTCCGACAGAGACATCTCCAGAGACGCTGACATTCTGGAATATTCCTCCCTTGCAAACGAGATCGCCGTCCTTAGCTCTGAAGACTACATTGCCGTCCTTATCTTTCATCTCGATGGTTCGGACACCCAGGTTCTCCACCATCTGGTACTGGGCGAGGATGATGTGGGCTATGATGAGTTCGATAGACTGACCCAGTCGCCAATAATGGTTGTTCAGATCGGCTACAGAACCCGGATAATTATCTGCAGTCTTGACGTGCGTCTTGATGCAGGAATAGCTATTGCCATGATATAAGACAACATCCTTCCACTCTTCACCTTCTCCACCCGCTTCGAATCTGTATCCATTGCTGCAGGTATTCCACAGCTGCGGACCTCGAAGTACGCTGCCCTTCTCACCCTTGACAGCCTTGCGGATAAAATTAATAGTTCTTGTAATTACTGTCATAGACTACTTGACTGATTGAATCGTTAATGCCACGCTGCTGTAACCGGCATGCTCGCAGTCTGCCCTGGTCACAGCAAATGAACTCAGCTGGACAGTAGGCTTGCGTGCTGCCTCAGTATTGAGGACAACACCAGAACCTGACTTCAGCGTGAAATAGAACTTGCTACCGATAGCCTCAGACTTTCCCCTGACAATCAGTCTCGGAGTATAGGTCACAGTACCATTGCCTGACTCGTCCTCGCTGATAGACTCATCAGCCGGTGTCGGGTTGGGCTCAATATCGTATGGATCTGACGCATCGATGACAGTCTGGAAGTCGAAACCCAGCATATTATCCTTGCCCATGGCCTTGTCGTTGTACACTTCCACCATGAACTCCCTCGTGCAATCAACATCTGATGCCTTGACGGTGAGGATCTTGGCACTGGCTCCTGCAATCTGCTCCCAACCTGTGATGCTATTGACTGCTTTATACCACTTGTAATATAGTCCTGCTGTCAGAGTCTCGTTGCCCTGCGTGACTTTGGCTTCGAGCTGGCAGCTGTCATCCTTGCTACCCAGAACGAAGTTGTGCGTATCATTAGCCGGAGCCTTAATGGTCACACGATAGGCGACTCCTGTGTAAGGGCCAACGGGGATATCGTAGCTAGCCTGAATATCATCTGTAGCCTCCTGCTGCCCAGAACGCTCTGTGATGGTTCCGACCATCCTGATTGTAATGCCGCTATAATTGGAAACCTTAACCAGGTTGTTGCAGATTTTCAGTCCCCAATATAATTGCGAAGCACTTGGTCTGATAATTTCAAAGAGACCGTCAAACAGTCCTGTAGACTTGCCTGCAGAATTGAAAGGAATCTCCGTATCATTGAAGAAGTACTTCATGGAGGTTGGTGTACTGATGCCTTCTGCTGTTCTCGATGAGATGACAACGAAGTACAGCTTCGGCTGCGTCTGCGAGAAATCCGGATAGACAGTCACGACATCCCCATTTCTCTGGTACTCCTGGTAGATATCTCCGTCAGGCGACTGGATTGACGGAGTAAATGTACCCATCTTTGGTATGAAGTTGATGGTTGTCGACTTACTTGCGCTACTCATTTTCTGCCTCCTCTCTCTGCTCTGTCATGATGAATCTGCTGTCTGTAGCTACAGGCAGCTTGTTGCACACTTTGCCTTCCTGCTCCATGCAGGCGGTCTTGCCATCCATAGCGATAGCGCCTATTCTGGACAGCGTCTCCTCGAACTCGATAGGTTCTCCAAGCTGTAGGATATCCTGACACCAGAGAATGAAATTGCCATCCTGCAGCTCAGTTCTGTCCTCGGTCAGCTGAAGCAACTCCACGACCTTGCGATTTGCCTTGATGTATCTTTCCATATATTATATTATAAATGATGATTAGTGAAAAATGAACGGATTGCCATCTGCGTCCACGAAGACCTTGCCGTCGGCATCCATAGCCAGAGCTAAAGGATCGAGGTCTTTAACTTCCAAAGCAAGGATAGCTCCCCTGTTCGGATCCAGCAGATCTGTAGGTACTCTCGGAGACATGCCATGTCCGACAAGGACAGCGTTCTCAAAGTGTATCGAGTTATTCGGTGCCATCCACCAGAGGACCTGCAGTTCTCTTGTCGGGTTCGCAATTTCTCCGACATTGTCAGAGATGGTTGCCGCTGGGTTTACTACCTTCGTGTCGGGCAGGACTTCGTCGACCGTGTCGAGGATATCGTAATCGTAGAATGGTATCCTGCGGACGATATTGACAATTCTGTTCGGTGTAGCATCACTCAGATCTACGCTTGCCGGATTGCCATCAGCCGAGAATTTAGCCCTGCATCTGATGCAGATGCGCTTGCCCATGAGCGAGCGGTCTAGAATAACCGATGTTCCATCTGCAGAAACTTTGATTTCGAGGTCATCTGCTGTAATGGCAGAGAACTGACCTCTATCACGGAGAATCTCCCAGACGAACAGCCTCTTCTCCTTAGCGCACTCCTCTGATCCGAGGCGCAGAGATGCATTGATGACCTGCTTGTCTGTATCACGAAGCGGATTATAGTATCGGTCACCACTCGAAAGCAGCAGCGTCGGCTTGTAGAGGGTCGCATTCTTGCAGTTGATGGAATAGTCCATCATAATTCTGTGAACCTTATTTGTTCGGCTGTCCAGGTACTTCGCCTTGAATCTGAGCAGAATCGGTTTTTGCGGCGCTGCGTTGACATACCAGAGCAGTTTGCCGGCATCATTGCCGGACGAGGTGATGACATGCTTTCTGGGTGTCGAAACCAGCGCATTACCCTCCACACCATTCTCGACTCTGTACCAGGCGATATCTGTCAGTTCACTATTGACACGACCACTCTCGAGTATGTTATCTCTGTCGATTATACCAACGACCGGTTGTAAGGCGCATGGTGTCAACTCGTAATTAGGAGCATACTCATTCTGGTTGGCGTCATAAGTCTGTTCGAGCGGAACGCTGCCTGATATTGTCTTGGATGTGTTCACCTGCAGAGGCGTGTATTTGAAGTCTAATCTTTTGTATTTCATCTTATATGTTATTAAACACATTCCAGTGTGATGGAATCTTGGGCAACCTCATCGCCCAGACCATCACGAAGTGTAACTGTTGCCGTGAATCTAATCTTAGCCGGAACTCCCTCGCTGTCGATGGAGAGGTCAGACTGGGTCAGTACGATAGCCTTGCCTGCCTTGGCACCGACTTCGAGTGACCAGATGTTGTCACTTGTGACTCTCTGCTCACCAGCCTTATTCTCCGTGTATCTGGTCCAGGCTACGTCGCTGTCGAGGATATCTGATGTGATATCCTGTCCGTAGAGCGATGCGACGACTGTCAGCGGAGCTCGGAAGTTGTCGAAATCATAGAGCGTCTCGTCTTCGAGGAAATCGATGGTGAATGCTGGATTGCCCTC
>JAJXAL010000194.1:0-3383 GCA_021628325.1 Segatella copri
GTTGAACGACAAAATGCGAAAGGATGATGAATTGGAAAGAATGAGACGATAAAAATGCCCGAAATCAGCATAGTGACCAAGAAAATGTGTTAAAAGCATATAAATAATTAGTTATACATTTGGTAATATAGAAATAAAACTATATCTTTGCAGTACAATATCACCCTTAGATGGAAAAAGCTAAGGCTCGCCACTCCTTTAAGGGGTGGCTTATTTTTTATATACGAACATAATGGAACAACAGAAACAACGAGTAATTGTTTATATTGATGGCTTCAATTTCTATTTTGGCTTGAAACATAATGCGAAATGGAAGAAGTACTATTGGCTTGATGTAGTGAAACTATTTGAGTCATTCATGCGTCCGAACCAGGAATTGGTTGCGGTCAAGTACTTTTCTGCCAAGCCAGATGATATGGACCAAAGTTTGAGGCAGAATGCTTTCTTTCAAGCAAACAAAGAAAATCCTAAATTCAAATTGATATTAGGTAAGTACTTGAAGAAGGAGATTACTTGCTTCAAATGTGGTAATATTATCCATACGCATGAGGAAAAAGAGACAGATGTGAGAATTGCCACACAAATTGTAGCAGATGCTTATCAAGACAACTGTGACATACAGATTGTTGTTTCAGCAGACAGTGATATGATTCCTGCTATTGAGTTGGCAACAGAAGCCAAGCATAAGGTATTCATATATTTTCCACCTCATCAGTATTCAAGCAATTTGGCTGCAATGGGTGCTGGAAAGCCTATACAGATGAAGCAATATGAGACTCGTTTTAAGCAAAGTATGTTGCCAGATGTCGTTCATCTAAACAAAGCGAACTTTGATTTGCATATTCCACCAAAATGGAAAGGCTTTCAAAATCAATAAATAAAGATAATGAGCCCCTCAGGCTTGCCGAAAGGCAGCATACTTGAGGGGCGTTACTTATTTTAGGCAGTAACGGAATTCGATGAGGATTCGTTACTGCCTAAATTCATTTTATGACCATTGGTTATTTCTGTATCAAGTGCTTCAAGTTCTCATCGTTGGCGATACGCTCTAACTCGTCCTTGACAATTTGCTTGACATCCTCCTTGATTTGGTTGTAGTTGTCTTGAATAGCTTGCTTCATGCAGTCGTTGCCATCGGTATCCTTGAAATCGTTAATGATGGGGATAGGCCGATAATGGCTTTCCTCTCGCTTTACCTTGTCGGTGTCAACGACAATCTCGGCATGGAAGATCTTCTGCTCTATGCGCTCGGTGAAGTTGTCGGAAACAGAGCCGACAAACATACCTTGGGTGAGTCCGCTAATCTTGCTTGGCGGAATGAGACTGTCCATCTGGGTATTGATGGATGTAGAGACATCCTGACGGTTGATGGAAATAGACTGGCGCTTTTGGAGCACCTTGCCGAAACGCTCGGATAAAGTCTTGGCGGTCTCGCCAACGACCTGTCCGCTGAAGATATTACCAACGGTATTGATAACCACCTTTGCCTCCTTGTCTCCATAATCACGGACCAATTGCGAGAAGTCCTGGAAGCCTAAACACACCGCCACCTTGTTGCTTCGTGCCGTGGCTATCAAGTTATCCAAGCCTTTGAAATAGATGGTCGGCAACTCGTCAATGATAACGGATGATTTGAGTTGTCCCTTCTTGTTGATGAGTTTCACGATGCGGCTGTTGTACAAGCCGAGTGCCGCACCATAAATGTTCTGACGGTCGGGATTGTTGCCGACACATAGAATCTTCGGTTCTTCGGGATTGTTGATGTCGAGTGTAAACTCGCTTGCGGACATCACCCAGTAGAGTTGTGGTGAGATCATTCGTGACAGCGGAATCTTTGCGCTGGCAATCTGACCCGCCAACTGCTCCATCGCCCCACCTTGCCAGGCATCCATGAACGGAGATAGGTAGTTCTCCAGTTCGGGATAGCTCGTCAGTATCGGAAAGACATCCTCGTATCTGCGGTTAAGCAATTCGATGGCATGGGGAAAGGTACAATACTTCCCATTCTTGTAGATTCTTAGGTACCAAATGATGGCTGCAAAGAGGATAATCGGACTCTCCACGAAGAAGTCGCCCTGCTTCTGAACCCACGTCTTGTTGAGGTTGAGCATGATGGTGTATGCACTCTCGTAAGCATCAGAAATATCACTCATGAAATCCGGGTGAATCGGATTACAACGATGACTTCTGCGAGGATCGTCAAAGTTGATGACATAGAACTGGGGCTTGACCTTATATCCATTCTGATGGTTCATCATGTGGTTGTAGGCAATCGTCGAAAGGTCGGAAAACTTGAAATCATAGATATACATTGAATACCCCTTCTCTATCTGCTGTTTGATGTAGTTGTTCACTACAGCAAAGGACTTACCACTACCCGGTGTACCTAACACGATGGTCGCTCGGAACGGATTGACCACGTTTATCCATCCTCTCTGCCATTTCTTCTTGTAATAGAATCGTGTTGGCAGATTGACGGAATACTCGTTCTCCATGAGTTTGGTCTCCTGCATGAAACTCTCGTTCTCGTTGTTGAACACATCTTCCATAAGATTATGCTTCAAGAGTCTGCTCATCCAGAGTCCGCCCATCAACAGGCAGATATAACCCGCTGTCATTGTAAAGATGTACAGCGTGGCATTGCCCAAATGAGATATAGGCAGAAGCAATAACCACCAGTTGAGGAAGAACAGGCAGAAGCCAACAGCAAGAACCGTCCAAATCCTGTTCCAACTCATCTTTTCCGCTTTCACGCCCTTGGTTCCCAGACATGAGAGTGCCAGGAGCAGAAGCGAAAACAGCTTGGTATAGAGAATGGAATGGAATAAACCGCCTGTACGGTTGAAGTTGATCAGGATTCTGTCAACAACCCCGATTGTCACTCCCCACATGTGCATTGCCTCGTAGCAATACCAATATACATTCATAATAGCGAGAATTATACTCACAGCACGGAGAAAATCTATAATTTTCCCCAATGCTCTCAAATCGTCTTCTTGTGCCATTGTTTTTCTGTTTTGAAGTTATACCTTGATAATATGATTAAAGGTTTCTCCCTTTTCGCTTCTTTTTCTTTCTGCGTAACTCTCTATCAAATGCTGCTTCCTGTGCCTCGTTGGAAGACCCATTCCCTGCCATAAGTCCAAGACCGCTGCCGTACTCATCGAACAAGCCAGAACCTTGAAGTCCCTGCTCCAAGCCAGAGTCTTCTTCTTTTGGAATGGCAAGAGGTATCGGCTGTTCGTTCTCGTAAGGCAAGGTGAAGTGCTCCTGTAGGGCATTGGCAGAAAGATTCGTTCCAAGTCTTGAACCATTGAACACGCTTTGTGTGCGGTGGTCAATGAATGTTGCTCCGTAGATACGGCCGTCAGCTGTATGGCGGA
>JAJXAL010000195.1:0-3368 GCA_021628325.1 Segatella copri
GTGAATGTGGCGGGATGCCTCATCATCGGGTTCCTCTCGGGATTGAACTGGCGGGAAGGGGGATGGATGTCGCCATCTGCCAAACTGCTGCTCACCACGGGATTCTGCGGAGGATTCACTACCTTCTCTACCTTTATGAACGAGGGAGCAGGACTGATGAAAGAAGAGAATTACCTCTATATGATGCTCTATCTCTTCGGAAGTCTGGCGCTGGGACTTATCGCCGTTCTCGCCGGACACTATCTGGCGAAGATTATCGCATGAGAAGAAGTAGGAGAATAGAAAAAAAGGCTCAGATTGCCGAAAAATATACTGAAGATAGTATTCCATCAAATGAAGAAATGATGAAAATACTATCTTTTTTATTATTTTATAATTCCAAAATGCCTTAATTACGAAATTTATTCGTAAATTTGCAGAAATAATCTGCATTCGACAATTTGAAAGCAAGCTTTCATCATGCTCGTTTGCTTAATTTTTGCACCAATGAATACATTAGATACAAACAATATAAAATGGAGCGAGAATGTAATCATCGCTGACGCCGACTATATCGACCGAGTGGCATTCGACCTGATAGTCAACTTCGAACGAATGATTAACCGTCGCATCCAACCAGCCGATATGGCACAATGGGCAGTCTGCATTGCCCTTGACGGAGGTCTGAGAGAGGGCGAGCACGAGACACAGGTTGTGCTTATCCACGACAAGCAGTCGATGGCGATGAAGAACTTCCGCCCTGCCAACTATGAGAAGGATCTGAACGCTCAGGCTTTCAAGGATGATAAGCTCGGAGAATTCATCATCTCTTCTTATCCTACAGAGGAGAAGATGGTAGGCAAGGATGACTTCCTCGTAGATGTGGCACGCACCGTATGCAACGCCAAGGAGGTGAAGCGAGTGATGGTAATCCCAAATTCTGAGGATGGAGATGCTTACGACCGACTCCGCGAGATACTCCGTAAGGTAGATGACGACGACAAGCGCATCACCCTCTTTGCCATGCAGCCAATGCCAGGCGGCAACTTCAGACAGGAGATTCTCGGTTATTCACTCATGAATGCCTTGGGAATTTCGGCAAATGAGATAAAGTAAACATTAAACACTTAACATTAAAGATAAAAAATGAGTAGAGTACTTATGATAGGCGCAGGTGGCGTGGCTACCGTGGCTGCCTTCAAGATCGTCCAGAACCAGGACGTTTTCACCGAGTTTATGATTGCTAGCCGTCGCAAGGAAAAATGCGATAAGCTGGTTAAGGATATCCACGCCAAGGGCTACAAGATGGATATTCAGACAGCTGAGGTGGATGCCGATGACGTTGAGCAGTTGAAGGCTCTCTTCAATAGCTACAAGCCTGAGCTTGTCATCAACCTCGCTTTGCCTTACCAGGATCTCACCATTATGGATGCCTGTCTGGCTTGCGGTTGCAACTACATGGATACCGCTAACTATGAGCCTAAGGACGAGGCTCACTTCGAATATTCATGGCAGTGGGCTTACAAGGATAAGTTCGAGCAGGCAGGTCTCTGCGCTATCCTCGGCTGCGGCTTCGACCCAGGTGTATCTGGCATCTTCACCGCATACGCTGCCAAGCATCACTTCGATGAGATTGAGGTGCTCGACATCGTGGATTGCAACGCCGGTAACCATCACAAGGCTTTCGCAACCAACTTCAACCCAGAAATCAATATCCGCGAGATTACCCAGAAGGGACTCTGGTATAAGAATGGCGAATGGATAGAAACCGACCCATTGTCTATCCACAAGCCTCTCACCTACCCTAACATCGGTCCTCGCGAGAGCTATCTGATGCACCACGAGGAGTTGGAGAGTCTGGTGAAGAACTACCCTACCATCAAGGAGGCACGCTTCTGGATGACCTTCGGTCAGCAGTATCTCACCTACCTCGACTGCATCCAGAACCTCGGCATGAGCCGCATCGACGAAATCGAATACGAGGCTCCATTGGCAGACGGTTCTGGCAAGACAGCCAAGGTGAAGATTGTTCCTCTGCAGTTCCTCAAGGCCGTATTGCCTAACCCACAGGATCTCGGCGAGAACTATGACGGCGAAACATCTATCGGTTGCCGCATCCGTGGTAAGAAGGATGGCAAGGAACGCACCTACTACGTTTATAACAACTGCAAGCACCAGGAGGCTTACAACGAAACCGGTATGCAGGGCGTAAGCTACACCACCGGTGTGCCAGCCATGATTGGTGCCATGATGTTCCTCAAGGGTATCTGGAAGAAGCCAGGCGTTTGGAACGTAGAGGAGTTCGACCCAGATCCATTCATGGAGCAGTTGAACAAGCAGGGATTGCCATGGCACGAGGTGTTTGATGGCGATTTGGAAATCGACTAAACTTTAAATTTAAATAAGAATATGGCAAAAGAAATGCAAGAGGGAAAATTGAATCCCAATGAAGGCAAGCTGAAAGCTCTTCAGGCAGCCATGGCTAAGATAGAAAAGGACTTCGGTAAGGGCTCTATCATGAAACTCGGCGATGAGCACGTTGAGAATATCGAAGTTATCCCTACAGGCAGTATCGCTCTCGACAATGCACTGGGCGTAGGCGGTTATCCTAAGGGACGTATCATCGAGATTTACGGTCCGGAATCTTCCGGTAAAACAACATTGGCTATCCATGCCATCGCAGAGGCTCAGAAGGCTGGCGGTATCGCTGCTTTCATTGATGCAGAGCACGCTTTCGACCGTTTCTATGCGGCTAAATTGGGCGTTGATGTTGATAACTTGTGGATTTCACAACCAGATAATGGTGAGCAGGCGTTGCAGATTGCAGACCAGCTGATCAGTTCTGCTGCTGTAGACATCGTAGTTGTTGACTCTGTAGCAGCCTTGACTCCTAAGAAGGAAATCGAAGGCGATATGGGTGACAATGTGGTAGGTCTTCAGGCTCGATTGATGAGTCAGGCTCTCCGCAAGCTCACTTCTACCATCAGCAAGACCAACACTACCTGCATCTTCATCAACCAGTTGCGCGAGAAGATTGGTGTAATGTTCGGTAACCCAGAGACAACCACCGGTGGTAATGCTCTGAAGTTCTATGCATCAGTGCGTTTGGATATCCGCAAGGCAACAGCCATCAAGGATGGCGATGAGGTAGTAGGTAATCTGGTTCGCGTAAAGGTAGTAAAGAACAAGGTGGCTCCTCCTTTCCGCAAGGCTGAGTTCGACATCATGTTTGGCGAAGGCATCAGCCGTGCCGGTGAGGTATTCGGTCTGGCTGTAGCCAACAATATCATCGAAAAGAGCGGCAGCTGGTATAGCTATGGCGGTTCTAAACTCGGACAGGGTGCCGATGCCTGCAAGGCATTGCTCAAGGATAACCCTGAACTTCTCGA
>JAJXAL010000003.1:0-81313 GCA_021628325.1 Segatella copri
GACATTCAGAACCACAATCTGACGCTCTAACCAACTGAACTACGTCCACCATATTCTTGTTAAGCGGGTGCAAAGGTACGAAAAAAAAATGGTTCTACCAAATTTTTTCGTACCTTTTTTCTTATTTTTTATTTTGCAGGGCTTGTTGGAACAACTGGAGCTGCCTTTTGGGCATCTGCACCAGCTGCAGGAACTGCCTTCTGAGCACCTGCTGCTGCATCCTTGCTAGCACCTGGCATAGCAGGAAGAGCGGTCTGCTCCTGAGTGGCTCCCTCCAAAACACTGCTTTCGCCAGCTGCCTGAGGGGCTACATAAGCACATGCCACGCTGATGACAACCAAGGCTGCAGCGAGGCCCCATGTTAATTTCTCAACAATGTCAGTGGTCTTGCGAACACCCATGATTGAGTTGGTTGAAGAGAAGTTACTTGCAAGTCCACCTCCCTTTGATTCCTGGATGAGCACGATGAAAATCATCAGGATAGCTACCAGGACGATTAATACTACTAATAATGTGTAAGCCATTTTTTAAAACTAGTTTTATTTATTTATTATTCTTCTTTATTTCTTCTTGCTGTTCAGCATCAGTTTCTCAAGGAATCTGAGCTGGTCAACATAATATCCGTTCTTGTCAGGATGCTGCTGATGCAGGCGGCTGATGATTTCGTAAGCCCTCTGATACTTGCCCTGCTTGATGTAGATGCGGGCGAGGGTTTCGGTGAATACACCGCTGTTTTCCTCTTCGCCATCCTTGCCGGAATCGGTCTGAAGTTCGGGAGTAAATTCTGGTTTGTAATCTTCGTCCTGCTGGATTTTAGGCAGTTTGAAACCGCCATCCTCCATAAAGTCGTCGATGAGACTCATGGTGCGCGAAGTATCTTCTGGCTCCTGCTGGTCTTCGGTCTCCATGAGATAAGCCACATAGTCTACAGCCGCGTCAGCAGGTGTAGGCTTACGTTTCTCCTTCTTCTCTTCTTCGTCTTCTTCCATAGGAATGGATCCCAGGAAGTGGTCGATGAGGTCACTAGTACGGTCCCCGTGTTTTTCTGCTCCTATTCCTCTTACGCCTTGCTGCTTGTTGGATTCAGCCTCTTCAGGGGCGTTTTTTATCTGATAGTGGGCTGCCTCTACCATCTCGAAGATAATCTTACGGTCGGTGATGTAGATGGCTGCACGGCGCAGTTCTTCGTCGAAACTCGGGTCGTGGAGCAGGTACAGATTCTTCAACATCAGCAGGCGTGCCGTCTGATAATACGGATATAAGGCCAAGAGGGCGCGCAAGTCGTAGAGCGTCTCTCGGTTCATTTCCTCCGGGTGTTGTATCAATCTGCTTAATTCCACGATATTTTTACTTTACTTTATTTTACTTTGAACTTTGAACATTGAGTTTTGAACTTTATGATTAGTAAAGCCGTTGAATTCTTCACTCTTCACTTTTCGTTCTTCACTTACTTTACCAGTTAGCTACCGTAGCGTTGAATATCTGGTCTACCAGGTCTTTGATAATCTGGGTTACCAGTTCTTCCTGCACCGAGGCAAGGCTCTGAGTGGTGTCGTAGGTCTTGGCAGATGTAAACTGCTTTTCAAAGTCCTCGGCATGGTTCTTGGTGTTGGTGAAACGTACGTTTACGGTGATACTGAGCTCGGTCTGTGCTGAGTATCCCTCAGAACTAACCGACTTGTTGCGCTGAGAATATTGGGTGATTTCGCCCTCTATCTTCAGGTCTCCGTTGCGTGACACCTGTATGAGCTGGGTGTTGCTGGCAAACTTATTCTTGAGTTCGTTGTTGAACATCGGACCCATCGGACCCCACACATACGAACTTCTGATAGGGAAGTCGGCTATCTGTATGGTCTTGGTTTTGGTGTAGTCGATGCTGGCACCGTTGAACTTGTAGCTCACGGAGCATGCTGCCATGACCGCCACCATCAGTGTGACTCCTATTATATATAGGTACGCGCGTATATGCTTCATAACTTATATTTGTTAATCTTTCTGTACAGAGTTCTGTCGGAGATTCCCAGTTCTTCTGCCGCTTTCTTGCGGTTTCCGTTGTTTCTCTCCAATGCCTTTTCTATCATCTGCTTGCTAAGGTCGCTGAGGTTCAGATTCTCGTTTTCTTCCTTGATCTCCTCAATTTCAGCATCCTCGGCTTCTGGTTTGTAAGTGCCCCTAATGCCTCCTGTAGCTATTTCCTGACGGATGTGTTGTAGCTCGTCGAGATCGGTAATCGGAGGTACGGAAGTAACCGGAGAAACCGATGGAACGGATGATACGGACGGAACCGGAGAAACCGATGAAACCGGAGATACGGATGATACTGGAGCTACCTGGGTATTCGGCTGAACCGGAGAAACATATCCGCCTGTACCGCCCAACTGGCGTGCCTCATCGAGTTGCTTGCGCAGGCTGTTCATCTCACGTCTCAGGTCGCTCACGTTGCCCCTCAGTTCGTAGAGAATCTTGTATAGCAGTTCGCGCTCGCTGGCGTAGCTATGGTCGTCCTTGCCATCCTTCTGTATGGTGGCGAGCTGTGTAGACTCCTCATCTCTCGGAATAAACTGGGTGAGGGTCTGTGCATCGATTTCTCTTTCTCGGCTCAGCACTGACATCTGTTCGGTAATGTTCTTGAGCTGTCTCACATTTCCCGGCCACTTGTATTTCAGCATGATCTGCTTGGCCTCATCTGAGAGTGAAATCTTTGGCAGACGGTATTTTTCGGCCATCTGCATGGCGAAGAGGCGGAAGAGCAGGAGAATGTCGTCGCCACGCTCTCTCAATGCAGGCATCTGTATCGGGATGGTGTTGAGGCGGTAGTAGAGGTCCTCGCGAAAGCGGCCTTCGCTCACAGCCTTGCGCATGTTTACGTTGGTGGCTGCCACGATGCGGACATCCGTTTTCCTTATCTCAGTTCCACCCACGCGGATGTATTCTCCCGTTTCGAGCACGCGCAGCAGTCTTGCCTGCGTCTGTATCGGGAGTTCGCCCACCTCGTCGAGGAAGATGGTACCCTTGTTGGCAATACCGAAGTATCCTTCGCTTTCGCCTATGGCTCCAGTGAAGGAACCCTTCTCATGTCCGAAGAGTTCGCTGTCAATGGTTCCCTCCGGAATGCTTCCACAGTTGATGGCGAAATATTTCTCTCTGCGGCGTGGCGAATTGTCGTGAATCACCCTTGGAATGATTTCCTTACCCACACCGCTCTCGCCGATGATGAGCACGGAGAGATCGGTCGGCGCTACCTGTAGGGCTACGTCGAGCGCATGGTTCAATCCGTCGCTGTTACCGACGATATTGTAGCGTTGTTTTATCTTTTGTAGTTCGGAAGTATCCATTTAGCTGCCAAAATTACTCATTTTTTCTGAATTATCTGCATTTTTTTTTAATTTTAACGTTCGGGAGGTCTGATTACAGGGCAGATTTGCCTTTTTTGCGTCATCTGCCCTCCCGAATCTTTCTTTATTCCGCTTTTTCTCGGGAATAGGGAATCTTTCTCTTATCCCTTTTTCTTAGGGATGGAGAATCTTACCTTCTCGCTCTCGTCACGCTTCTCGTGGTAGAGTTTAGGCAGTGGATTCTCGTAGGCCTCATCATAGTCTTCGCGGTTGCAGAAGGCATCCAGCGCCAAGTAGATGGCATGGCGGAAGGAGATTGCATCGGCTTCGTTGCAGCCCGTGATGCTGTAGCTAGGAGTGGTGTTGGCGGCGGTGTGCACGAGTGGCAGACCGGCAGTAAAGAGTACGCCATCCTCGGTGTAGAGAGAATGGAACGGGGTAGTAGCCTGATCATGATACATGGCCATGATGCCGTCGAACTCTACGAAATGGCCGTTGCCGAAGAACTCGTCAGCAGGGTAAGGACCAAAAGCTTGTATTTTCTGCTCGGCAAGCTGGTCAATGGCTGGGATGATGATGCTGGCTTCCTCTGGTCCGCAGCTCTCCTCACCGTTGTTGCTAGGATTCAGGGCGAGCACGGCGATGCGCGGGTTGGTAATCATGAAGTCTCGCTTCAGTGATGTGTGCATCTGCTTCACCTTCTCGATGATGAGCTCCTGGGTGATAGCTGCCGGCACGTCCTTGAGCGGAGTCTTTCCGGTTACGGATGCGATGCGAAGGTCGCCGCCGCAGAGGATGGAAAGACCCTTGGCACCTTCGCCCAGGCAAGTTTCAATGTATTCCTTGTGGCCCTTGAACTGGAAGCCCTCAAATTGTGCGTTCTGGTTGTTTACCGGTGCGGTAACGAGCACGTCGAAGAGCTCGTCGCGGTAGTCGGTCATGGCTCGGTCAAGTGCCTTGATGGCTGCCGTACCCGATTCCTGAGTAGGCATGCCCATGTCAACCTTTACCTCCTCGTCTACGGCTGGCAGGAGGTTGATTCTTCCGTCTTCAGCATCTTCTGCTTTCTGGATGATGGAGAACTGGGCAGGCAGATTCATCGCCTTGCGGTAATAAGCTGCCACTTTAGGCGAACCGTAGATGATAGGGGTACAATACTCCAACATCTCTGGCTCACTGAATGCCTTAAAAATGAGTTCGTATCCGATACCGTTGGTATCTCCGTGAGTGATGGCCACTCTAATCTTTTTGCTGTCCATTTATCGTTTTATTTTATAGTAGAAATCGCAGCTTCTAGCTGCTTGATTAATATTTTCTTTTTCATTTCGGGCGCATAGACGAAGCCGATGATGATGATTTCATCCCCCGTTTTTCTCAGGCGGATGCGCCTCATCACGTAGGGGCCTCCCATGGCATCGCCCTTCATCTCCCAGAGTCCTTTTTCAGAAAGGACCGGGATTATCATGTACATGCTGTCGGTTTCGCCGGGCATGTTTGTGCGGAGCATGCTGTCAATCTGCTGCTTCTCTTGAGCAGGAAAAGCAGCAGAATTGGCTTTCCCTCTTCGTTCTTCCCTCTTCACTTTCATGAGGATGAGGTTCTTCATGCCCGAACTGGCGTTGTTTGAAATCCAGATGAAGTTCCCGGCCTTCTTGCTTGCCTGCATTTCGGCAGGGATGATCATGCTGATGCCGAAGTTCTTCTTTACCAGCTGCTGCATCTCGCGGTTCTGCTTGCTCGGGTTGGTGGAGATGATGGAGGCGAGGTGCTCCAGTTCAGTCTCATCTACGAGCTGGCGCAGTTTCTCGGGGTTGAGTTTCTCTCTGAGTTGCTGCAGCGAGCGGGCAGAGATGCGGATGACGGTCTGCGGTGAAGCATTCTCGTTGCGGCTCAGCCTAACAGAGAATTCCGCTGCCGGGATGTTCACTACGATGCGAGTTCTTACGAGCAGGTAGCTGCCGTGGATCTTGCCCTTCTTAACCTGGATGAGCCGGCAGAGCGGTTCGGGTTGGGGCAGGGCAGGCACCTCTTCCGTCAGTATCTTCGTAACGATGCTATCGGTATCTCCCTCGAGCACCACCTCGTAAGGCTGTCCTGTGCTCTTGGGCAGTTTTCTGTTTCTTCCTCCTCCCGGGCTGCAACTTGCCAGAAAAAGGAACAAAAGACAGCCGGCAAGTAGGATCTTTAAAGATTCTCTAACCATTTTTCCCCCACCTTTCCTTACTTATTCATCTTCTCTTCATCCTCGTGCTCACGGATTTCTCCGATTTTCTTCGAGGTGCTGAGCAGACCGCAGGCGGCGTAGATGTCCTGGCCGCGGCTGGCACGGATGGTGGTGAAGACACCATGCTGGGTGAGGTAATCACGGAACTGCTCCATCTTCTCATCATCCACACCTTGCAGAGGAATGTCTGGAATTTGGTGGAAACGGATCAGGTTGAAGCGGCAGTCAAGTCCCTTCACCAGCTTGATGATGGCCTTGGCATGCTGCATACTGTCGTTTACGCCCTTAAAGACGATGTATTCGAAACTCAGGCGGCGTTGATGAGAGAAATCATAGTTCCTCAGCAGTTCTACTACCTGCTCAATGCCCATGCCCCTTTCGGCAGGCATCAGTTCAGCGCGCTCAGAAGGGATAGGGTCGTGCATGCTGATGGCCACATGGCAGTCGCTCTCTTCCAGGAACCGCTTCAGCTTGTTCTTCACGCCCACCGAACTTACCGTGATGCGCTTCGGGCTCCATGCCCAGCCGTAGTCGGCGGTGAGAATCTCTGTGGCGCGCAGCACATTGTCGAGATTATCCATCGGCTCGCCCTGACCCATGAACACGATGTTGGTAAGCTTGTCCACCTCCGGCAGCGAGTAAATCTGGTTCAGAATGTCGCCTGCAGGCAAGCTGCCCTCAAACCCCTGCTTGCCGGTCTGGCAGAACAGGCAGTTCATCTTGCATCCCACCTGCGAAGAAACGCACAGCGTGGCGCGGTCTTTGTCTGGGATGTAAACCGTCTCGACAAATTTGCCGCTCCGGGTAGGGAAGAGGTACTTGATGGTACCATCCACCGAATGTTGCGCATCGGAATATCCGAAGCATCCTATTTCGTATTCGGCAGCGAGTTTGGCACGGTTCGCCTTAGAGATGTTGGTCATCTCATCAATGCTCTTCACATGCTGCTCATAGAGCCACTTCGCCATCTGTCCACCGGTGAAGGCGGGCATGCCTAAGTCCTTTGCCACCTGCTTCAATTCGGCAAGTGTAAGGCCCAAAAGATATTTTTTTTCATTATTCATACTGCAAAGATAGTGTTTTTTGCCGAAAAATTAGTATCTTTGCCACATATTTTAATATAATAAGATAAAATAAAGATAAAAAACACAGATTTAGCCCCCCGAAAAGGGCTGAAGTGAACAAAAATAACGTAAGAAAATGAGAGAAAAAATAGACCTTTTCTTGCCTTGCGAATACATCGACGATGCGCAGAATGCCTTGTCGGTGCTTCATGAGTACAAGACTGTACAGCATATCCACTTCCTGGTGAGTGCTGATTTTGCCGCTCATCATCAGGTGCCCGAAGGATGTACGTTTGTCATCACCGACCGCCTGGAAAGCAGTAACACCATTGTCAGCATCGCTGAAAATACAGATGCCGACTACGTGATAATCTGTACCCGCCACACCACCATAGGATGGGGAAACAACACGCTGGAGCGATTCCTCAGAGTGGCAGATGATACGGATGCCGTCATGGTTTACGCCGACCACTACAAGATGGTGGAAGGCAAAATGGAGAAACATCCGGTAATTGACTACCAGTCAGGTTCTTTGCGAGATGACTTCGACTTTGGAAGCCTCTGGTGCATCAAGGCACAGGCGCTGGCCGACTACATCGCCCAACCCGACCGCGAAGAGTATCAGTTTGCCGCCCTCTACGACCTCCGTCTCTATCTGAGCCGTGTGGGCGAAATCTTCCATCTCAACGAATTCCTCTATTCAGAAGCCGAACTCGACACCCGTAAGAGCGGCGAGAAGCAGTTTGACTATGTAAACCCGCGCAACCGCGAGGTGCAGATTGAGATGGAAAAGGCATGCACCCAGCATCTGGGCAAGGTGGGCGCCCTGATAGACACCACCTTCTACCGCCAGCCCGATTTCGGTGAGCAGGATTTTGAATACGAGGCATCTGTCATCATCCCCGTCTTCAACCGCGAAAAGACGGTGGCTGATGCCGTGAAGAGTGCGCTGGGACAGAAGGCCAACTTCAAATTTAACGTCATCGTGGTAAACAACCATTCTACCGACCGCACCGGCGAAATACTGGATGAACTTAAAGCCAACAACCTGATACAGATTGTGCCGGAGAGAACCGACCTGGGAATAGGTGGATGCTGGAACGAAGCCATCAACAGCAGTTTCTGCGGAAAGTTTGCTGTACAGCTTGACAGCGATGACCTCTATTCTTCACCAAAGACACTCCAGAAGATAGTAGATGCCTTCTACAAGCAGAAGGCTGCCATGATTATAGGCTCGTACCGCATGTGCGACTTCGACCTCAATACCCTGCCACCGGGACTGATAGACCACAAGGAGTGGACCGATGAAAACGGATGCAACAATGCGCTGCGTATCAACGGATTGGGTGCTCCGCGCGCCTTCTTTACTCCGCTGGTCAGACAAATCCAGTTTCCTAACACCTCGTATGGTGAGGATTATGCGCTCGGCTTGGCATTTTCGCGCCGTTACCGCATCGGCAGAATCTACGACGAACTCTACCTCTGCCGCCGCTGGGGAGGTAACAGCGATGCAGCCCTCAGCGTAGAGAAGGTGAACGCCAACAACCTGTATAAGGACCGTCTGCGCACCATGGAACTGAAGGCACGCCAGCACCTGCTGCAGGGCAAGGCCGACATTATGGAAGATAGCAGCATCTCGCGTTTCTTCAACCGTCAGCTGGAGGTTTGGACCGATGCGCGCCACCGCTTCCGCGACCTCAAGCATGTAGAAACCCGCCAGTTCTCCGACCAGCTGAAACTGCAGTGGAACCCAGCCCGCATCGTAAGTACGGGCGCCAAGATAGATAAGAAAACCCTGGGCGAGCGCCCTTGTTTCCTTTGCGACAAGAACCGTCCTAAGGAACAGATGTCGAAGCAGATAGACGAAAAATTCCATCTTCTGGTGAATCCGTTCCCGATTCTGCCAGTCCACTTCACCATTCCGGCACGCAAGCATCAGCCTCAGCTCATCTACAAGAATTACGGCGAGATGCACCGCTTCATCAGTCTGCACAGCGACCTGATGGTGTTCTACAACGGTCCGAAGTGTGGTGCATCGGCTCCAGACCATCTTCATTTCCAGGCAGGAACCAACGGCATCCTTCCTCTTCAGACCAACTGGCAGCGTCTCTCCCGCAACCTGACCGACATCATCTCTCTCAATGATGAGGAGAAAATCTCAGTGGTTCGCGACTTCATCGTTCCCGCCTTCGTCATCATTTCGAAGAGTGCTGAGAGCGATGAGGCCCTCTTCCGCCGTCTCTACAAGGCAATGCCTCAGCGTGGCGACGAAACCGAACCGATGATGAACATCATCTCCTGGCGCAAGGGCGAGGAATTCATCAGCGTGGTCATTCCGAGAGAAAAGCACCGTCCGAAAGCCTATTTTGCCGAAGGTGACGCCCAGTTTGTGGTTTCGCCGGGAGCACTGGATATGAGCGGACTCATCATCACCCCTCGTGAGGAAGATTTCCGAAAGCTGACCGAGGAGAAAGCCCTCTCGCTGCTGCAGGAATGTGGCGTTTCGGAAGAAAAGATGAATGCCATCATCGCTAAACTGAAGGCATCTAAGGATGCCGAGGATGCAGCCGAAGCCTCTTCCACCTTATATAATAAAGGTAAGCAGCCCGACGTAACGGTGGGCATCGTGAGTGCGCAGAAGATTCATTTCTCGCTCAACAAACCTTATCTTGCCAAGGGCGAAAAGGTGCTGGGCGAACAGGTGGTAGAATTCTCAGAGGGCGGTGTGCTCTGGAACGGCAACCAGTACAGCCAGCTTACCTTTCATCCGCAGAGTACCGACGCCTCGTTTTCGCTGAGCGACGTAACCATCGGTGTCAACTTCCACTGGGAGCGCAAGGAAACCCAAACCTTTCTGGGCACGCTCCGCTTTGTGGTAGAATCGGATAAGATTGTGGCAATCAATGAGTTGCCTGTAGAGAAATATCTGGAGAGCGTCATCAGCAGTGAGATGAGTGCCACTTCGAGTCTCGAACTCCTGAAGGCGCACGCCGTCATCTCCCGTTCATGGCTCCTGGCACAGATGAAGAAGCGCCGAGAGGTGGCTGAGAGCGGCAACAACTTCTTCTCCTTCACCAAGAAGGAAGATACGCTCATCCGCTGGTACGACCGCGAAGACCACACCCTCTTTGATGTATGTGCCGACGACCACTGCCAGCGCTACCAGGGCATCACCAAGGAAACATCGCCCCATGTAGCTGAAGCCATCCGCCAGACCAAGGGACAGATTCTGATGGACGGCGAAGAAATCTGCGATGCAAGATTCTCGAAATGCTGCGGCGGAATAACCGAGGAATTCCAGTATTGCTGGGAGGATACGCCGAAGACTTATCTCACGGCGGTTCGTGACATCGCCCTGGGCGTAGAACATACACAGCCTAATCTGACCAATGAGGAGGAGGCTGAGAAATGGATCCGCTTCAATCCGCCAGCTTTCTGCAACACGCAGGACAAGAAAATCCTGTCAGAAGTGCTCAACGACTATGATCAGGAAACCGTCAATTTCTACCGCTGGAAGGAAACGCTCAGCCAGGAGAAGTTGCAGCAGCTCATCGCCGACAAACTGAAGATGGACCTGGGTGCCATCCTTGACATGAAGGCCGTGGAGCGCGGAAAGAGTGGAAGAATCAGCAAACTCCAGATCATCGGAACCGAGAAGACCTTTACCATCGGTAAGGAACTCGAAATCCGCCGTACGCTGAGCGACAGTCATCTGCTGAGTTCAGCCTTCGTGGTGGATAAATATGATAAGGATGAACAGGGAGTGCCTCAGCGTTTTGAACTCATCGGAGCCGGTTGGGGGCACGGAGTAGGCCTCTGCCAGATTGGTGCTGCCGTGATGGGCGAGCAGGGTTATCATTATGATGCCATCCTGTTGCACTACTATCAGGGTGCTGAAATCAAGAAACTTTATAAATAGTGATGTAAAATGGTAACAAAGAAAAACAGTCGGAGTCCATGGGCATGGATTCCGACCCTCTATTTTGCCGAAGGACTCCCCAACGTCATCGTAACTGCCCTCTCTGTGGTGATGTACATGCAGTTGGGACTGACCGATGCTGAGGTGGGTCTCTATACTGGATGGCTTGCCCTTCCCTGGGTCATCAAGCCCTTGTGGAGTCCGTTCATAGATTTGCTGAAGACTAAGCGCTGGTGGGTGCTCACCATGCAGGCTCTCATCGGAGCTGCCCTTGCCGGCATCGCCTTCTCGCTGCCTACCGCCTTCTGGTTCCAGGCAACGATGTGCTTCTTCTTCCTCATCGCTTTCTGTAGTGCCACCCACGACATTTCGGCAGATGGTTTCTACATGATTGAGCTGGATGAACATACGCAGACTAAGTTTGTAGGCTTGCGAAATACCTTCTACCGCCTCGCCATCATCTTTGTAAATGGGTTTCTGGTGATGCTGGCAGGTGTACTTCAGGTTCTTTTCCGCAACCAGATTCGCTTCTCATGGGCGCTTATCTTTTACGGACTGGCAGGTATCTTTATCGGTTTGTGGCTCTACCACAGCCGCTTCATGCCGCGCCCGAAGGATGATGTGCAGACCGACAGAACGGTGGGTGAAGTGGCTCATGAACTGAAGAACATGTTCCGCACCTTCTTCGTGAAGTTCGGATTGGGTGAAACCGTCTGTGTGATGCTCTTTCTCTTGCTCTACCGATTCCCTGAAGCGCTTCTGAACACCATGACCAAGACCTTCATCCTCCGTCCTAATTCGCAGGGTGGACTAGGACTGTCACCTCAGGAATATGGCTTTGCCAATGGTACTGTGGGATTGATAGGTTTGCTGCTGGGTGGAATTCTTGGTGGAATTCTGGTGAGCAGGG
This sequence comes from Segatella copri, assembly GCA_021628325.1. Lineage (GTDB taxonomy): Bacteria > Bacteroidota > Bacteroidia > Bacteroidales > Bacteroidaceae > Prevotella > Prevotella copri_R. Next base: position 11,453 of record JAJXAL010000003.1, read on the forward strand.
ATGGAATGAAGAAATGGCTTTGGCCTCTGGTTTGTGCCATCACCTTGCCTGATGTGGTTTACATCTATCTGAGTTACTCGCTCAATAGCAACCTCATCGTGGTTTCCAGCTGTCTTTTTGTCGAGCAGTTGGGTTATGGTCTGGGCTTCACGGTTCTTACCCTCTACATGCTGTTCTACAGTCAGGGAAAGTTCAAAACCTCCCATTATTCCATCTGTACGGGCATCTCCTATCTCGGATTGATGCTGCCGGGCATGGTTTCTGGATATCTGAAGGATATGGTAGGTTACCGCATGTTCTTTATCATCGTGATGGCATGTTGCGCCATCACCTTCCTGGTTACTGCTTTCCTGAAGATTGATCCTAATTTCGGAAAGAAAGAGGAGAAAGAAGAGGATGAAACGGAATTGGACGCGATAGAATAAATGATGATGTTAACGTAAAAACGAGGATGTGCGAACATCCTCGTTTTTATCTTTATTCCCCGATAATCGTTGCGATGAGGTGTCGGCTTCCGCCTCCCTCTCTGAATTCACAGAGGTAGATCCCTTGCCATATTCCGAGGTTTAATCTGCCGTTGGTAATGGGAATGGTGAGCGATACACCCACCATGCTCGATTTGGCATGAGCCGACATGTCCGTCGGTCCTTCATCCTGGTGCAGGTATCTTGGGTCGCCATCCGGAACCAGTCTTTCGAAGATACCCTTCAAGTCATGTCTCACATCCGGGTCGAAGTTCTCGTTCAGCGACAATCCGCAACTGGTATGTCTTACGAAGAGATTCAGAATCCCTGTCTTAGGAAGCGCTGGCAGGTTCCTCATCACCTCATTGGTTACGAGGTGAAAGCCGCGAGGAAGCGGACGCAATGAAAATTCTACTTGCTGTATCATATCATTCTTTGTTTTTATATTTCAATTGTTTGTATCTTTCTGATTGTCAATTTACAAAGGTAATTATAATTTTATTATTATAATACTATTATAATGCAAATATAGGAAAGTTTAACCATTAAAGGATTTCTCTTCCTTACTATCTGCTACCCCGAAAAAACTTCTTCTTTAGAAGAAGGAAAAAAACAGGAAAAATAATCCCGAAAAAATTTGGTGGTTTCAGAATAATGATGTATTTTTGCACTCGAAATCAAGCATTAAGAGTTGCCCAGTTGCGGCACACCAACCGAGTTTCGCATAGAGATAACCACGGTGGTAAAAGAATGTGTAAGTGTTTAACAACTTAAAATAATTATCTTTATGAATCCAAATTCAGATTTAAAGAACAATGAGAGTGTAATGGCAGCTAATGCCGAGTCATCAACAATTAAGGCAGCTAATGCTGAGTCATCAACTGTTGGTGCAGGCTATGCCGAGTCAAGAATTTCAGAGTATGCTGCCCGTTTTGCCGCATACAGCGATGAGCGTTTGAAGCAGACCGTGGATCACGAGCGCAAGGTTCGTGGTTGGGGCAGCGAACGCAGCTACTTCCTCGCCGCCCTGCGAGGAGAGTGCGAGAAGCGGGGCATTGATTACTGCTAATCAAGCCCCATCTGTGTGAATCTGTGAATTGAAAATCGGCGGCCGAAGGGAAAGCCAAATCTGTGGGAGTTTATGACTTGAATTCCTCGATGAAGGGTTGCAGGTTTCCACCTCTTGGCTCCAGCCCTTAACACGGTAGCATCTGGCACATAGATGCCTCCGAATCTCACAGGCATCGGATAAATACCTAAAGAACAAATTGTGTCGCAACTTGCGACCCAATTGACATGGTCGCATATAATAGAGGTTCTTCCGGTAAAAGATCCTTTAGCTGTAGAGTTCTATCTGACAATGTCGTCTTCTGGTAGATGGGGAACAAATCGAACTTCTCCAACTCGACAAGGCGGGAATCAAGGTCGCCCAATACTTGACGGAACTTCCTTCTCGTAAAGTCTTGATGGAGCAAATCAGAAAGTCGCTGGAAATTGCCAAGGAATTGGGTGCTGAGGATGAATAGCAAGACAGAAATTTTTCTAATCCCGATTGGAAAATCTTCCTTGATATTTGGAAGTCTCGATTATTTTTCGTATCTTTGCCATCGAATAGGGTGTCGGTGCCTTCGGCTTCGTTCCCTTGTAACATAAGTTGAACAAATAAAATAGAATAATAAGAAACAGAAAGAACAATTTTATAGACATATAATGTATTAATATACAAAGCGTTTACGATTATTCGGAGACTCTCGAAATTTGGCGATTAACAGAAGCATCTCTTAGAATAAGTTCAGTGAACGCCTGCGCTATAGCGTAGGCGGAACTTATCTGAGATGCGGGCCACGCCAAATGCCTGAGAGTCGGATGAGGGAAGCCTACGTTTCTTTTTATCTGTACTCTTGGGCATTTTTGTGTGCTGCCCGTTTTCCTGAATATAAGTTCTACGCTCATTATGCTATAGTGACAAAGTAATGAATAGAGTATATGGTGTGGGACATTTTTAAGTACTCATGCCATTAAAATCTATTACTCTACAAAGTGATTAATTTCACTTGTTGTAGGTTCAAGTTATACTCTATACCGTGGTTATGCTCACTTTTACTAGTTCATATTAGTGTTAGCTATGCTCATATCTATGTCAAGTGATGTAGTTTTAAGCATAGTTATGCTATTTGCTATCGGGGGTTAGCTGGTAAATACCTTTTTTATTTCATTCCTTGTCTCTATTGTAGTTATTATTCAAATTATGATAAGGAATAAATGCGTATTTTATCTTTATTTGCTAATATTGGCGTAGCAGAAGCGAGATTGCATGAAGTTGATGGCGTAGACGTTGTAGTAGCTAATGAATTACTGCAGCGACGGGCAACTTTGTATCAGAGAATTTATCCTAATTCTTCAATGATATGTGGAAACATTTTGGATACAAAGGTTTACGACAGTATTATTAAAACCAGTAGAGAACGTCATGTCGATGTTATTATGGCTACTCCTCCTTGCCAAGGCATTAGTACTGCTGGACAGCAGATTGAAGGCGATGAGCGCAATAGCTTGACTATTCCTGCATTGCATTCTATTCAGGATTTGGAGCCAAAGTATGCTGTACTTGAAAATGTACCAGGTTATTTGAAAACGACCATAGATTATAATGGGCAATTGTGTCTGATTCCCGATATTATAAGCGATACTTTGGGAGATAAATATGAAATATCTTTTAATGTAATCGATACTGCTGATTATGGCGTACCTCAAGTTCGTGAAAGAGCAATAGTATTGCTTTCAAGAAAAGATCAACCTGTATGGGAACTTCCTTCAAAGAGTAATCGGATTGTAACTATGAGAGATGCCATAGGAAATTTACCGATGATAGATCCTTTTATAAAGGATTTGGATCCTACTGAGTTTCAGCGAATGTTTCCAAAATATGAAGAACGAAGGAGGGATGCATTAGCGATTTCTCCATGGAACATTCCACCAGTCCATGTTTATAGGCAAGTTGTTGCCATGTTGCATACACCTACTGGTTGTACAGCTTTTGATAATGAGGTATATAAACCTATAAAAGAGAATGGGGAATACGTAAAAGGATATCACAATACATATAAAAGACAAAATTGGGATACACCTGCATACACGGTTACAATGGATAATAGAAAAATATCCTCGCAAAATAATGTACACCCAGGTCGTTTTTTGTATCATGATGAGTTGGAAGGTGATATTTATTCTGATCCAAGAGCATTGACTTTATATGAATTGATGCGTATAATGAGTCTTCCTGATGATTGGCCAATACCAAAAGGAACGCAGGAGGCTTTTTTACGAAGAATCATAGGTGAGGGCATTCCTCCTTTGTTTGTTAAACGTTTATTTGAAATGATACGCTAATGGCATATTCTAGAAGACTAAAAGGATTATCTTTGTTTGCTAATGTAGGCATCGCAGAAGCTTATTTGAAGCAAATTGGTGTAGATATATTGATAGCAAATGAATTGATTGAGAAAAGAGCTCGATTCTATGCTGATGTATATAAAGATACCCAAATGATAGTTGGGGATATAACTGATGATGACTTGAGAAGCCAAATCGTTAATACGGCTATAAATGTTGATGTAGATTTTATAATAGCGACCCCTCCTTGTCAAGGTATGAGTATGGCTGGTAATCGAGAGGAGTTTGATGTGCGTAATCAACTTATATATTATGCAGTTGATGTTATTAAGCGAGTAAAGCCGCAATTTGCATTTATAGAGAATGTACCAACTATCCTTAAAACTAAAATAAAGGTAGGAGGGGAGATTATGCTTATTCCTGATTATCTGCATTCTTCTTTAGCTGAATATCATTTTAATGACGAAACTTTGGTGAAGGCGATGGATCATGGAGTTCCACAGATGAGAGAACGCAATATCTTTTTGCTGGTACGTAATGATATTGATTTGGAATGGACTTTTCCTAGTCCTCTTCCACACATTACATTGCAAGAAGCTATTGGATATTTGCCTAGTTTGGATCCTTTGTTGAGAGAAGGGCTTGATTTTACTTTGGAAAAGTTTCCTGATTTTCTGAAAAAGAAGGATCAAGGACTTGCCGTGTCAAAATGGCATTACCCTCCAAAGCATTCATGGAAACAAGTGGAATGGATGATGCATACACCAACAGGTAAGTCTGCTATTTATAATCCAGTTTATTATCCTCAAAAGGAAAATGGAGTTCACGTTGTGGCTCACCACAATCATTATAGAAGAATGTATTGGGATAAACCTGCAAGAACGATAACACAGAATAATGGCGTAATATCTTCTTTGGCTTGTGTTCATCCAGGCAGAGCGTATGAGGTAAACGGTGAGATGTTGTATTCGGATCCGCGAGTGTTAACAATATATGAATTGTTGATAGTCTCGTCTTTACCTATTGATTGGCCAATTCCTGATTGGGCAGAAGAAACTTTCATAAGAAAAGTGATAGGTGAGGGTATTCCTTCAAGATTGGTAAAGGAAATTGTTGAATCTTTAATGGCTAAACTATAATGGATAGAGATATGAATTTAAAAACTCCAAAGCATAGTGTTGATGGAGAGACCTTAAAGGCTGTTTTGGGCATTTATTATGCTGCTAATGACTGGGTGGAAAATTCAGTCTACATTGACAAGGCTCGTAAAGTTTTATCAGGTTTAGGCTTAGATAGCGGAGATAAGGAACCTCAAAGCTATACGAAGAAAATGCAGATCTTAACTTATTATGGTTTTATAGAATGGGAAAATGCTAGTAATTTGAGCAGACGTAGAATTACTTCTATTGGTAAAACATTCTATGAGGCTTGGATAGGTGATAATTGGAATGAGGTTCATAAAATCGTTTTCTATTCTTTATCTCACACAATTTTTGGTCGTAATAATAATGGTATACCAGATAGCGATTCTGATATAGAGATTCCATGCTTAGCCCTGCGTGCTTGTTATGAATTGGATAAGTTGACTTCATTGGTGTATGTGTATTTTATTCAGATGATTCAGAATCATGGCTTTTCTTATACTCAGATAATAAGAAAGTTTAAAGACGAGAAGTTTGAAGTGAATGCAGAGGATATAGAACCATCATGTGCAAAGTATAAGGATTGGAAGCCCATTAGCTTTTTGAAAGATTTAGGGATATTTGAAGAAAATGGAAGAGAACTTTATCTTCCCAAGAATATTTTGGAATCTTATGGAACTCTGATTCAAAATTTGCCTATCTATAATGTTGATAAATATGCCAATGTTGTTCCTGAATATATGAATAACACTTTAGCTAGTGTTGTTGCTTCAAAATATCGCCCCTACATCACCGCCATCAAGTCGAAGCCATTCCTTTTGCTAGCAGGTATATCTGGTACAGGTAAGAGCCGAATCGTTCGTGAGTTGGCTCGTGCTTGTTGGGAAGTTGGCACATCTGATTACAAGGAGCATAAACCGAAGAACTATGAGATGGTGCAAGTGAAACCTAATTGGCATGACTCTTCTGAGTTGATAGGGTATGTTAGTAGATTGGGAGAAGAACCAGCTTTCATAGCAGGAGATTTCTTGAAGTTTATTGTCAAGGCTTGGGAAAATCCTCATGTTCCATATTTCTTGTGTTTGGATGAAATGAACTTGGCTCCTGTTGAGCAATACTTTGCAGAATATCTTAGTGTTGTGGAGTCTCGTAAAAAAGATGAAGAGACAGGTGATGTTGTAACTGACCCAATTTTGAAACCAGAGTATGAGGCAGAACTTGACGAAAAGACTAATGAACGAGTTCCAAAAGCTTGGTACAAGAATTTGATAAATGAACTTTTAGTAGAATGCCCAGATGAAAAGCAGTTTGGATTGTATCGTCAATTTATAGAGAAAGGTATTTCCATCCCTCAAAACCTCATTGTCGTCGGCACGGTCAATATGGATGAGACTACCTTCTCATTCTCTCGAAAGGTGCTTGACAGAGCCATGACCATCGAGATGAATGAGGTGAACTTGGCTGGTGGCTTAACCCAGAAGCATGAGACAATAGGCAAGCTCAACTATGATGATCTGGTAGGAACAAATGTGGAAGGTGTTGATGTCTATGCCGATTATCAGGCTGTTTGCGACAAGGCTATCGAGTATCTCAAGTCTATCAATGACGTCTTGGAGGGCACTCCTTTCAAGGTGGCTTATCGTACTAGAAATGAGTTCTTGCTCTATGTGGTTAACAATCTCCCTTATCATAAGGATGAGGCAGGTAATGAGTTGAGCGAAGAGGATGTTGTGGCTCGTGCCTTGGATGAGATCACTTCGATGAAGGTGCTCTCTCGTATAGAGGGTGATGACCAAAAGGTTAGCCAAGAACTGCTTGATGGTTTGAAGCAAGTGGTCTCTGATATGCTCCCAAATGATGCAATGAGAGAGGCTTCTGTCTCATTGGCTAAGTTGAGGGAGATGAATAAAAGACGTGAGGCAGGATTTACAAGTTTTTGGAGTTAAGGAATTTTGCGTATGGAACTGCTGAGGCTGGAACATCAAGACTTTGTGATGACCATTGAATGCACCAAGTTTGATGCTATATGGAGAAAGGCTAAGGGTAATGTGGGAGAGGAGCATCTTACTTCCACTTACTCTTGGTCGGAGGGTGTCGTGTCGGTAGAGCGGCTTTTGGAGGATGGTAAATCTTCAGAAAGTATCTTGAAAGATGTGCCTGCGCCTGCTATCTTCTTTGATAACACAGACTATCCTATATGGATTGATTTCAAGGAGAATAGCCATGTCAAGGGTGCGAAGTTCTGTTCCGTAAGCCAAAGTGATAATGAACGATTTGCCTTTAGAAGAGGACTGCTCGCTGGCTTTCTCAACTATGGCAATGAGATTGGGCGTTCGGAAATCAACTTCGAATATGATACAGATAAGGGAAAGCGAAGATTTTCTTTCTCTTTTGAGGTGTTGAGTACCAAACTGGATTATCATAGTCATTGGAAGAAGATAGTGGAAGACATCGAACAAGAGTATCATATGTTGTCGCTTGATTTCTTGAAGCGAACCTTCCATAGCTTTTCTCCTGATGCAAATGGAGAGACGCCTGAGATTATCTGGTGGAGCATCTTTGCGGCTGAACAAAAGAAGTTTTTGAACGCTTGTAAGAATATCATTGAGCGTCCTCGCCATCGATTGCATGGTAGGGAGGCTTTTCTTCGTGCTGATAAGTTGCGCAGAATTCCTATGTCTTTAGAAAATGAGATAGCCGAGCATCGCAGGGAGCCTGCTCGTCTTTATCGGGTGGAGGAGCAAGTGCAATCGAATGATACACAAGAGAATCGTTTTTTGAAATATGCATTGGGGCAAATCACGGATAGGTATGCCGTGTTGAAGGAGCGCATCTTGAAGGTGGAGGGTGTATCTGATACTACAAGGGAGGAACTGGATGATACCTTTCTTGCCCTCAATAGGTTGCGGAGGAATCCTTTCTTCCGTACCATTGGTCGTTTCAAGGGATTGAATCAGGAGAGTCTTGTTTTGCAGAAAGCTTCTGGCTATAGTCAGGTTTATCGCACATGGAATTTGCTTCGTAAGGCTTATTCGCTCAATGAGGGTATGTATCGCTTGCAGTCGAAAGACATCGCCACGCTCTATGAAATATGGTGCTTCATAGAGGTGAGCCATATCGTAAAGCAACAATTGCATTTGGATGATAATGATGTGGAGCATCGCAATCGCATGGAGATGAATGGCTTGTTTACTTGGGAACTAGGCAAGGGTGAACATTCTCGCATCCTCTTCCGAAAGGATGGGGTGGAATTGGCGGAACTTGTTTATAATCCGAAGAATACGGAATGGGTGAACGATAACATCGGTATGACTCACTTCGTCGTACCAACCGTACCTCAGAAACCGGACATCGTATTACAACTTACCAAAAACGATCTTCAGAAAGATATGAAGATGACGTATCTCTTCGATGCAAAGTATCGGATAGCCAGCAAGTTGGGCAATGAGGTAGATGTACCTCCAGACGATGCCATCAACCAAATGCACCGTTATCGTGATGCTATTTATTATCGTGATTATGTTGAGGCTCCTCTCAAGAAGGAAGTGATAGGTGGTTATATCCTGTTCCCTGGTGATGGCAAACCGATTGATGTGGAGATGGCTAAGTTCTACCAAACTATCAAGGAAGTGAATATCGGTGCCTTTCCGCTTCGGCCGAATGATGAGAGAAACAGGTTGCTGTTGGAAAACTTCATACAGGAATTGATAGAAACGAAGGCTAAGGATACTGTGCAACATGTGATTCCGCAGAAGGGTACTGTAATGGAAGTGGATAATCGGGTGTTGGTTGGTGTGGTTCGTCCGAGCCATCGGCGTGGGTACGAAAAGAGTTTTTTGAATCAATCTGCCACCTTATATTATACGGGTGCCAAGTTCCCGTCAACCATAGCATTGCAGGATCTTCATTATTTCGTGCCGTATATTAAGGGTAAGGGGATTCGTGATGTGTATGAGATTGTAAGAATGAGAACCATAACGGGCAAAGAGGCTAAGCAGGATGAAGGGGCTGATGCAACAGATGATTTGCGTTTGGCCTTTGAACTTCGTTTTTCTCGCCAGTTGTATAAGGAATATCGTATGATTGATGTCTTGCAAATGAAAGACTTGACGTTTCTGGATACGACATTTAGCGATATTGATGGTTATGTTTCATCGCGTATGTAGGAAAAAGTTTTTCTATTTTGTTGCCACATCTGCCACGCAGATTGTAAGTAATTGATACACAGAAAGAAATGGGTGACAATAAGACGTATTCTTATTGTCACCTATTGCCACCTATTACCACGCCTTGTTCTTGCTTATTCTTCTGTAAACTTCTCAGAATCAAGAAGTTGCTTGATTTGCGGCATCAAAACAGGAATATCCTTCTCTATGATATTCCAAAGCTGTTTTGGTTTAATAGTATAGTATCCATGCACCAAAACATGCCTTAAACCTATCATTTGCTCCCAAGGAATCTCTGTATGTTTCGCTCGAAATTCCTTTGTAAGCATATAAGAGGCTTCACCTATGATTTCTGCTAATTTGACGAAACCATAAAAGATAATAGGATCGTCCTTAACTGCATCAAATGTGTACTTGTCTTTTGAGGCAAGTAAATCATTGCAAGCTTGGAGAATATGTTCAAGCCTTCCTTTGTCTTTAACTTTTTCTCTCATAAATCAATATTTTATCTCGGTTTGCTGATTTTGATGCAAAAGGAAGAAGGCAATCCTCTTCTATTAAATCTACAGGGCGCTTGATAATCTTTTTGAGGTTTACCATGATTCCTGAGATGTCGAACAGGGATATGGAGTCACTGTCTTGGTATCTAACCAACAAGTCAACATCGCTCTTTGGAGTTTCTTCACCACGAGAGCATGAACCAAACAGCCAAGCCTTTTCTATGGGCTGGCTAGCAAGATACTGCTGTATCTTTGGTATCATTTCTTGTACATTCTTGCTAAGCATAAGCGATACAATTTGATTTATGTTGCAAATATAATCTTTTTTATCGGTTCTTCCAAACTTTTTATAGAAAAAGTGAACTTTTTAAGCCTTATTGCTTAGTGAAGGCAGAGTGTCTACTATTTCTGTTTTATAAAATAGATACTGTCTACCTTTCTAGTCTATAAAGTAAAAAAGTGTCTACTGAAATCAGGAAAAGTCACGCTAAGGCAATGCCCGCTAGTGCCCGAGGCGTTGGGCAAATTTGCCCAACTACCTCGGGTATCTTTGCTCATCGTCTCGGTCATTCGTACCCGCGTACGTGGTCACGGATACCCGTGTACGTGGGTATGGATGCTCATGTACGCGGGCAGAAAATGATGATGCGGATTTCTAGAAGACGCAAGGCAATGCAGAGAGCTGCTGCATGATGGTCTTTGCCATGCGGGAGTGGCCGGCATCATTAGGATGAAGACGGTCGATATCCGGCTTGTTAAACATCTGCGCACCAGCATCGTAAAGAGGGAAGAGACCCGAAAGAGAGTTGAGGTCGATGACCGGAACTGCCCAGACATTGCCTGTTTCCTTGATAGCTTTCACGTATTCATCGAAGAAGATGCCTCGCGCATTCTCGTACATCTCATCTGGCTGGATGTTCTTGTCACTGGCAAAGAGAGCACGATGCACAGGAGTCATCACCACGATTTGCTTGGTAGGATACATCTGCTTCAACTTCGACATGGCGATGTTGATGCGGCCTTTCAATGTATTCTTGTCCATGCAGAAGTGGCGGTGGCGGCGCTGTACCATTTCGCTTGGCTTGTGGCGGGCTACTCTCACACTGTCGAAAGTCTCCGTGTACCATTCGCCGATAGGCACACCATTGTTATAATCATTGGTACCCATAAAGATGAGGATGGCATCGAAATCATCACCATGTTCCTTCTGCAGTTGGTCTGCCTGACGGGGAATATCGTTCCACTGTCTGCCGCTCACACCATAAACGTAAGGGGTGATGCCGAGCCAATCCTGCAGGAATCCCCAGTATTTTACTTTTGATGCCTTGATGTTAGGGTCTGTGATGGAGTCGCCGAAGTAAGCCACTTTCTTTCCCTTCCATGGATGCTGAAGGTTCTTGAATGCCTTTTCTTTTTCGGCAATTTCTTTTTTGCTCATCGCCTTCTGGGCGAAGGCGGGTAGGGTTGGCATCGCCAAAGTCAAGGCGAGTGCCAGGGTAATCATTGTTTGTTTCTTCATTGCTAGTTTGTTTTTAATTCTTTTTCTGAGTGCAAAGGTACGGCAAAAATCTCAAACGGCGCAACATTTATTGTTCAAATATCAGTCTTTTTCTGTTTTTTTTTGTAATTTTGCAGCCGCTAATAAAAATGAGTATTTATAATAGGTATATTATTAAGGATGACAATCAGTTTGAGTAATTTGAGTAATTTAAGTGATTTGGCGCGCAAGCGAGTGGCGGTTGCGGCTTATTATTTTGTTCCGGGAGTAGTGTTTGCCAGTTGGGCAAGCCGTATTCCGGATGTAAAACAGATGTTGCATCTGAGCAACGGCCAGTTGGGAACGGTGCTTTTCGCCATTCCTATCGGCCAACTTCTGATGATGGCTTTCTCGGGTATCCTGGTGAGTAGATTTGGCAGCAAGAAGATGCTGGTTCTCTCTGAGTTGCTCTATGTTCTGGTTCTTTTCTGCATCGGTAGCAGTACTACGGTCTTTCATCTGATTTTGAGTCTTATTGCTTTCGGAATGATGGCGAATCTGATGAACATTGCCACCAATACGCAGGCATGTCTGGTAGAGAAGATGTATGGGCGCAACATCATGTCGTCGTTTCATGGTCTGTGGAGTCTGGGTGGATTCTCCGGTGGTATCATCGGTGCCATCTTTGCCAACACTTTGCTCCCGATAGATGTCCACTTTGGAACTATCCTGGCTCTGAGTATTCTCATCGTTGCTGTCGGTTTCCGTTTTCTGATTAATGATGCCATGGCGAAAGCAGAAGAGGAGGATGTTCCGAAGTTCTCTTTCAAGACCATCGACCCGATTCTGTTCCTTTTGGGACTGATGGGATTTGCAGGCATGTTCTGTGAAGGTACCGTTTACGATTGGAGTAGCGTATATTTTTCATCAGTAGTAAAACCCGATGAGGCTTTTATCCGTGCGGGCTATGTGGCTGGTATGGGTGCGATGACGTTGGGTAGATTCATGGCTGATGGGTTTGTTACGAAATACGGCCCAGCCAGAGTATTGAAGGTTTGTGGTGGTTTGATATTGGGCGGTTTGTGGCTGGCTGCTGCCTTGCCTTATCTCATTCCTGCCACCTTGGGTTTCCTGCTGGTAGGTTTCGGCATCTCTTCGTCGGTTCCTATCTGTTACAGTATCGCCGGAAAATTGGGAACCATCAAGGCGAGCATCGCCATTACCATCGTTTCGAGCATCAGTTTCTTCGGTTTCCTGGTAGGACCTCCGGTTATCGGATGGCTTGCTGAGGCTACCGGTCTCCGTATCGCCATCAGCATCGCCGCCTGCCTGGGTCTGATGATAGCATTTGTTGCCGCAAAGGTAGGAAAGAGATTATCCTGAATAAGGAAACGGTTGATGTCTTCTAATGATATGATTGATGTCGTTCAGGTATATGACTGATAACGTTCTAGTATATGACTAAAATCTTCCGAACAGTTACTTGAAGTCTTTCAGGTATATAGAATAAGTCTTCTGGATATATTATATAGTAAGCCGCACAACAGCTGATGTGCGCTTGCACAACAGGTGTTGTGCAAGCGTCGCTCAGCTGTTGTGCGGCTGTCGTTCAGGTGTTGTGCGCTCTCTTTGTTTGTTTTCTTAAAGCAGACACCTTGATTAGATAAACAAACATCCTATCTGGAAGACCAGGGCTGATACTACCCATGCTAGGAGCGTGGTGTAGCCGGCGGCAAAGCCTGCCCATTTCCAACTGCCCGTCTCGCCCTTGATGGCAGCAATGGTGGCGATGCAAGGGAAGTAGAGTAATACGAAGAGGAGGAAACAGTAGGCGGTGAGCGTAGCCTTCGCTGCTGCCTCGGCATCGCTGTAACCGTAGGTATTCTTCAGGTCGGAAGTCATCTGCTTCTTCAAGACTTCGTATTTTCCGTCTTCATCGTTGTAATCCTGATCATCAGAGAAACTGTCGTTGTTGCTGTAGAGCACGCCCATTGTTGAGGCTACAATCTCCTTGGCACCCACACCGGAAACCAAGCCCACATCCAGTTTCCAGTCGAAACCCTGTGGGGTGAAGATAGGCTCGATGGTCTTACCGATTCTGCCGATATAGCTCTGTTCCTGCTGAGCCTGGTTATCAAGCTCCTCATTATGAGGAAAATAGCCCAAAGCCCAGACAATGATACTTGCCACGAGGATGATGCCACCCATCTTCTTCAAGTACTGCTTACCCTTCTCCCAGGTATGTCTGCCTATCGCCTTCCAGGTAGGGAAGCGGTAAGGAGGCAACTCCATTACGAACGGGGTATCTTCGCCCTTCACCACGAAACTGGCAAAGATGCGGCTCAATATCACGGCTAGGAAGATGCCGATGAGATAGAGCGATACCATGATGAGCGAACGGTATTGGATGGCAAAGAATGTTCCGATGACCATGATGTAGATTGGCAGACGAGCCGAACAGCTCATCAATGGCAATATCAGCATCGTAATCAGACGCGAACGGTGACTCTCGATGGTTCTCGTTGCCATCACGGCTGGTACGTTACATCCGAATCCCATAATCAGCGGAATGAATGACTTGCCATGCAGGCCCATCTTGTGCATCAGCTTATCCATGATGAAGGCGGCACGAGCCATATATCCCGAATCCTCCATGTATGAGATGAAGAAATACAAAATCAGAATCTGTGGCAGGAACACGATGACCGCACCTACACCACCAATCACACCATCTACCAGCATGTCCTTCACCGGTCCGTCCGGCATCGTGGTACTGATGAAATCGCCCAGCCATGCCACGCCGTCCTCAATCCATCCCTTAGGAATCTCGCCCAGTACGAAGGTGGCTGAGAACATGATGAACAGCAGGAGGACGAAGATAGGGAAGCCTACATATTTATTGGTCAGGATTCTGTCGATGAGATGGGTTACCTGATAGGTATCCTTTGCCTTGCCCGGTTCATAGCCTGCTTCCTGCAATGCACCATGAATGAAACCGTATTTGGCATCCATGATGGCGGTTTCGCTATCCTCCTGGGTCTCTTCCTTCACACGCTTGGCTGCCTCGTCACGGGCTGCGAAAATTTCCTTGGCCGATTTCAGATGACTTACGTATTCCTCGGCGTGCTTATCATTCTCCAACAACTTGATAGAGAGGTATCGGGTAGAGTAGCGCTGGCGGATGGAATCATCTGCCTTCAGATATTTCTGGATATGCTCGATACCATGTTCTATCTCATGTCCGTGGTTGATGTGGATATGGCGATAGTGAGCGCTGGAATCTTCCTTGCCTTCGTAGAGTTCGATGATGGTCTCGAAGAGCTTGTCCACGCCTCGGCCATTGGTGAAGACGGTAGGAATCATTGAGATACCGAAGAGTTCGCCCAATTTGTCGTAGTCGATGTTATCGCCACGCTTCTCGGTTTCATCAAACATATTGAGGGCGCAGACCATGCGGATGTGCATATCTATCAACTGTGTGGTGAGATAGAGATTGCGCTCCAGGTTGCTGGTGTCGATGACGTTGATGACGATATCCGGCGTATGCTCGATGAGCTGCTTGCGCACATAGAGTTCTTCTGGCGAATAAGCCGAGAGGGAATAGGTGCCCGGCAAATCTACCAGATTGAAGTGGTAGCCGTTGAAATCGGCTTCACCTACTTTCGCATCCACGGTTACACCGCTATAGTTGCCTACGCGTTCGTGAGCACCCGAAGCAAAGTTGAAGAGGGAAGTCTTACCGCAGTTTGGATTTCCCACCAGTGCCACGTTGATGACGCGGTGGAGTCTTTCTGCTTCCTGTTCAGCCAGGGCTTCGTTGCTGGCATTGTCTTTTCTTTCAGCCACGAGCATCTTGTCGCCGAGCGCCTGCTCGTCGCTATCGTTGGAATCTACTACTTTTGAGTCAATTACCTGCTGGCGGTCTTCTTCTTCCGCCTTGCTGAGCTTTGCATCGTTCTTGGCTTCATCAATGGAAACCACCTCGATATGGTCGGCTTCGCTGTGGCGGAGAGACACCTCGTAACCCATAATCTTGTATTTCACTGGGTCCTGGAGTGGGGCGTTAAGGAGTACATCTACCTTCTTGCCCTTGATGAATCCCATCTCGATGACTCTCTTTCTGAAGCCACCGTGTCCTGATACCTTGACGATAACGGCGCTTTCACCTGTTTTAAGTTCTGATAATTTCATATATCTTTCCTTGTTTTAATCTTGTTCTTTTCTTTGGGGCATGACCTCATGGTCAGCTCTTTTTTCTTTTCGACTGCAAAAATACTAATAATTTTTTGCAACTTGGTAGCAATAATGTAGTTTTAAAACAAAAATACCTAGAAATGATGAGAGTATCATCAAATCTAGGTATTCTTATCATTATTTCTGATGATGGATGTTCTTATACCTTATTATATATATAAGAGCATCATCATTTTCTGTGATTACAGGTTTCTGCCGTGGCAGTTCTTAAACTTCTTGCCGCTTCCGCATGGACATGGGTCGTTAGGACGTGGCATGTGCTCTGCACGGTAAGGAGTGCGGTTTACCTGTGCGCCCTCTCGGGTATCCTGGTTAGCAGCTGCCTCCTGTGCCTCACGCTCTGCATCCAAATCTACCTTGCTCTCTACATAGTTCTGCTGAGTGTGCTGCTCAGGAGCTGCCTCCTGAACTGGCTGCTCTTGCTCCATTACTGGAATCTGACCACGCATCAGGATACTTGCAATACGGTCGTACATGTCATTGATCATGGCATCCCAAACCTTGGCACTCTCCAACTTAAAGATGAGGAGAGGATCCTTCTGCTCGTAGCTTGCATTCTGTACAGAGTGCTTCAGTTCGTCGAGCTTGCGGAGGTTCTCCTTCCAGTCGTCATCGATAATCTGGAGAACAACGCTCTTCTCAAACTCCTTCACTACGTTCTTAGCCTCGCTCTCGTATGCCTCCTTGAGGTTGCAAGGAATATTGTACATGCGCTTGCCGTCTGTGATAGGCACCATGATGCGCTCGTATATAGCACCCTGGTTTTCGTATACCTGCTTGATGATAGGCATAGCTGTAGCCTGGATGCGGTCTGTCTTACGCTTGAATGTAGCCATAGCTTCCTGGAAAGCACGCTCTGCCAAATCCTCACGTCTGCCGTTCTCATACTCATCCTCGTTGAATGGAATCTCCATAGCGAGAACTTTCAGGAACTCTTCCTTGGCACCGAAGAAGTCGTTGTTGTTGACGATGTTCAATACGCGGTCCCAGATGATGTTGGCAATATCCATACCGATACGCTCACCCATGAGGGCGTGGCGACGCTTCTCGTAGATAACGGTACGCTGACGGTTCATCACGTCATCATACTCCAAGAGGTGTTTACGGATACCGAAGTTGTTTTCCTCAACCTTGCGCTGAGCACGCTCGATGCTCTTGCTGATCATTGGGCTCTCGATACGCTCGCCATCCTCGAAACCGAGACGGTCCATTACCTTGGCGATACGCTCAGAAGCGAACAGACGCATCAGCTTATCTTCCAATGATACATAGAATACAGAAGAACCTGGGTCACCCTGACGACCGGCACGACCACGGAGCTGACGGTCTACACGGCGGCTCTCATGACGTTCTGTACCGATGATGGCAAGACCACCTGCAGCCTTTACCTCAGGAGTCAGCTTGATATCGGTACCACGACCTGCCATGTTGGTAGCGATGGTTACGGCACCCTTACCGTTTACTGAGCGACCTGCCTCGGCTACAATCTGAGCCTCCTGCTGGTGCAGCTTAGCGTTCAATACATTATGAGGAATGTTGCGCATCTTCAACATCTTGCTCAACAACTCTGAAATCTCGACAGATGTTGTACCTACCAAGACTGGGCGGCCAGCATTACGTGTTTCCTCGATTTCGTCGATAACTGCACGATATTTCTCGCGGGCAGTCTTGTATACACGGTCATCCAAGTCCTTACGCTGGATAGGGCGGTTGGTTGGAATCTCAACAACATCGAGTTTGTAGATATCCCAGAACTCACCTGACTCTGTACTTGCTGTACCGGTCATACCTGCGAGTTTGTGGTACATACGGAAGTAGTTCTGAAGTGTGATGGTAGCAAAGGTCTGTGTAGCAGCCTCTACCTTTACGTGCTCCTTAGCTTCAATAGCCTGGTGCAAACCATCGCTCCAGCGACGGCCTTCCATGATACGTCCTGTCTGCTCATCCACAATCTTCACCTGTCCGTCCATGACAACATATTCGTCGTCCTTATTGAACATGGTGTAACCCTTCAGGAGCTGCTGCAAGGTGTGAACACGTTCGCTCTGTACACCATAGTGAGCCAGCATCTCGTCTTTCTTGTCAAGACGCTCCTGGTCGGTAAGGTCTGTACGTGCCTCGAGTTCACTCATTTCTGTTGTGATATCAGGCAATACGAAGAGTTCCTTGTCGTTTACCTGCTTAGCCAACCAGTCGGTTCCCTTATCGGTAAGGTCGGCAGAATTCATTTTCTCGTCTACTACGAAGTATAATGGCTCAGTAGCCTTAGGCATCTCACGGTTGTTGTTTGCCATGTAGTACTCCTCGGTCTTCAGCAGACCAGCCTTGATACCTTCCTCAGAAAGATACTTGATCAATGGCTTGTTCTTAGGCAATGCCTTGTAAGAACGGAAGAGTGCGAGGAAGCCTTCATCAAGGAGTTCCTGATTCTTAGCTTTTGTACCTTCGTTAATCTTCTGCTTAGCCTCGGCGAGCAATTCTGTAGCCTGCTTGCGCTGTACCTCATAAAGTTTCTCAACCAATGGCTGATACTGCTCAAACATCTGGTCGTCGCCCTTTGGAATAGGACCAGAGATGATCAATGGGGTACGGGCATCATCAATCAACACTGAGTCGACCTCATCGACGATGGCGTAGTTGTGCTGGCGCTGTACCAGATCGGCTGGGTTGGTAGCCATGTTATCACGAAGATAATCGAAACCGAACTCGTTGTTGGTACCGAAGGTGATATCTGCCAGGTATGCCTTGCGACGCTCGTCGGAATTAGGACGGTGCTTGTCGATACAATCTACAGAGAGACCGTGGAACATATAGAGAGGTCCCATCCACTCAGAGTCACGCTTAGCCAAATAGTCGTTCACGGTAACGACGTGAACACCATTACCAGTCAAGGCATTCAGGAAGATAGGTGTTGTACCTACAAGGGTCTTACCCTCACCGGTAGCCATCTCGGCAATCTTACCCTGATGGAGAACAACACCACCGAAGAGCTGTACATCGTAGTGAATCATTTCCCATTTCATATCATTACCGCCGGCTGTCCAGTGGTTGTGATAGATAGCCTTGTCGCCATCGATGGTAACGAAGTCGTTAGCTGGATTAGAAGCCAACTCGCGGTCGAAGTCGGTAGCAGTAACTATTGTTTCCTCGTTCTCTGCGAAACGGCGAGCAGTATCCTTAACGATAGCGAAAACCTGAGGCAAAACCTCGTTGAGGGCTTCCTCATACTTGTCGAGTGCTTCCTGCTCTAACTTGTCGATCTGGTTGAAGATACCTTCACGCTCATCGATAGGAGTGTCTTCAATTTTAGCCTTGAGTTCAGCAATCTTAGCCTTCTCTTCCTTGGCGTACTCCTGTACGTACTTCTGAAGTTCTTTTGTTTTTGCACGAAGTTCGTCATTGCTTAAGGCCTGCATCTTAGGATACTCTGCCTTGATCTTTTCTACGATTGGCTGGATCAACTTCATATCGCGAGTTGACTTGTTGCCAAACAATGACTGGAGAATTTTGTTAAAGTTCATTGTATATTTATTTTTTTTATTATTATTCGATGATGTTTGGGAGTAAAATCTCCTGTTGTTTATTACTAGCTTGCAAATTTACTAAAAATATCTGTAAATCTGCAAGGAATTGCCAATTATTACCTGTTTTTATGGCAAATCTTCTGAGTTTTGCTTACTGAAAGCATAAAATCAGCAGTCTGGACCTCGAATAACAATACTCCCATACGGAACTTTGTATCTATGCTCCGTAGGGGAATCATAATAAATATGTGAATGAATGTCTGTCAGAATGTCAGAAGAATTGGCGGCAAGTGTTGCCGACAGGATAGGATGATGCGTTGCGATGCTCTCATCTTCTGATGCCGCTTTGATGGCTTTGAGCACGCAGAGAATGTCCTCCTCCAATGCTTTCGCCTCCGGTTGCTGGATGAATTCATCGTAGGATATATCCGTAAGCGCAAACTTCAGCGCCTGCTGATAAGTCTGCGCCTCCATGCCGGTTGCCGCCAGGACAACCAAAAGGGCTGTGATATATCTGTTTACCATCATTGTTGTTTATCTTCTTCTGTTCGGAAACGATATTGTGCCAATCGTTTCCTTACGTATATTTTAATGTCTATTTATTCTTTCTGAATTTCTTTACGATATGCTTCTGCAAACCGTAATTGTTTGGACTTAAATCCATCATGGTCGACTTGACGCAGTATCTCGCTAGCAAAGAAAGTGCCAAAATACTCATACCCTCAGCATAGTTCTGCCATATCTGCATGAACAGGGCTATGAGCAGAAGCCATCCCAGAAGTTCGAAATACCAATACTGACGACCTGCTTTCATCCTCTTGACAGTCTTCCAGGCAAAGATGAGGTTGAGCGGATTCAGTATCAGAATCTGGAAATTTATCTGTACAGTAGGATGCTGCGAGAAGATCATGGTAAAGAGAATCAGTCCCGGTAATCCTGTCAGGACAAGCAGGATGGCATCAAACCACCAGTAGTTTTTCTTTTTTACACATTCTCTTACCGTTGTTCCTATGATGATGATTGCCAGAGCTATGGCTATCATTTGTGGTGTAACAGGAGCATCGTCTGTTATTTGTGCCTGGGCTGGGATAATATCGGATGTTTCATCTACCAGAGTGATATAGCCGCTGGCACTTGTTGCATTGGTTTTGCCGTCTGTAGTCTGAGATACATCAATAAAGTCGGTTCTTCCTTCTGTGGCAAAGTCTTTGCTCAGATTGTCTGGCAAGAATTCCCATTCTCTTTGTGTGATAGGGCGGTCTGCCTGACAACCCAAAAGGAGGTCATTGCCGAATCTTGCCCAGCGGTGCTGTCCGTTGAGCTTGTGAATCTCTTCCCTGTAGGTAGAAGGGGTAGGGATATCTTTAAAGTTGGTACTCTGGTTTCCAATGTTGGAGAGAATCATCTCGCGTGCCCGGGTCGTACAATTATCATAGAAGAAATTGTAGCGGTATACGCGGTTCTCCGGCTGTGCATTCTTGTCGATGCTTCTCAGAATTCCCAGTTTCTCTGTACGGGAGAGGCGGAGGCGCTGCTGTCTTACCCATCTGCCTTCATGTGCATATTCGGCAATGAAGTCGCTCATCGGGTAGATGCCAATCTGATAGTCGGTGAGTCCGAAAACAAAACGGAGTACAAAGCAACTTTGGTTAAAACTGAACATACCCCAGTTGACGGCAACATCCGTTCCCATAGCTTTGTTCTGGATGCGTAGAGCGGTATGTCCATAATACGACCACACCTCCTGACCTGGTCCGCAAGTCAGGAGAGAAATGTCAACAGAATCGAGCCACGCAGTAGCTTCTTCATTGACACGACTGTTCTGCACAGAAATATCAGAGTCCTTGTCTCTTGAAAAATCCTGTGCAGCCACTTCAGTAGTTAAATTGATTAAAATTACTGCTAAAATGGCACTAAAAATATGCTTAAAACGTTTCACGATGCAAAAATACCTTATTATTTTCAATTATCCTTCTTTTTTCTAGATTTTTTTTAATACTTTTGCACTCTGAATATAATTTTGAATGATTATTAAAGAATGAGAAAGCTTTTTTTAGCAACCCTATTGTTGGGTTCAGCCCTTATGGTTAATGCCCAAAGTGGTACTAATTCGCCATACAGCCAGTATGGTCTTGGCATCTTGTCGGACCAGACTTCTGGTTTTAATCGCGGTATGAATGGAGTCGGTCTTGGCTTTCATGAGCATAATCAGGTGAACTATCTCAACCCTGCATCTTATGCTTCGATTGATTCGATGACTTTCATCCTTGATGCCGGCATCTCTGGTCAGGTGACAAATTTTGAAGAGAATGGTGTGAAGAAGAATGCCAATAACTCAAATTTTGAGTATGTTGTTGCAGGCTTCCGCTTGCTGCCACATGTAGGTATGAGCTTCGGTATCATTCCTTTTACCAATGTGGGCTATAATTATTCTGCATCAGAATGGGTGAATGCTGACAAGGAAGCTTACTATACTAATACCTATTCCGGCGATGGTGGTTTGCATCAGGCATACATCGGTGCGGGTTGGGAACCGGTCAAGGGCTTGGCCGTAGGTGCCAACTTCTCATATCTCTGGGGTAGTATAGACAGAAGTGTATCAAACAGCTACAGCAATTCTTATTACAAGACCCTCACCCGTTACTATTCTATGCAGGTGAACAGCTATAAGGTTGATTTCGGTGTACAGTATACCCATCAGTTCTCAAAGAAAGATTGGGCTACTGTAGGTGTCACCTTCTCACCAGGACATGGTCTGGGGGCTTCTGCTGATATGAAAATCATTTCTAATGATACCCAGAACGGTGTTACCGATACCACCGCTTACTCTATCGGCAAGGCTTACGAGTTGCCTACTATGATTGGTGCGGGTGTGATGTGGAATCATAACAACCAGTGGAAGGTTGGCTTTGATTACAGTCTGCAGAAGTGGGGTAGCTTGGGGTATCCTAGTTTCGATGGAACCAACTACGCCTTGAAAAATGGTATCTACAAGGATAGAAGCAAGTTCAATCTCGGTGCCCAGTATTGCTATGGAGAGCGCAGCCGTGCTTTCTTCAAGCGTGTTCAGTATCGTGTAGGTGCCAGCTACGCCACACCTTATTATAAGATGAATGGTGTTGATGGTCCGAAGGAAATCTCTGTAAGTGCCGGTTTCGGTATTCCTATCATGAACTCTTACAACAACCGCTCTATGCTGAATATCAGCGGTCAGTGGGTGAAGAGTTCGGCTAAGGATCTGATTAAGGAAAATTCTTTCCGTATTAATATCGGATTCACATTCAACGAGGATTGGTTTAAGAAGTGGAAGATGGATTAATCTTCCACTTATATATAATAATGTATAGAATCTCTATATAATAATGTATAGAATAAAAGGCTCTTATGTTGTCGGTGTCCTGATGTTCCTGATTTTGGCAGGTTGCCAGAATCAGGTAGAACATACTGCGCCCGCCATCCGTCCGCAAGACTCGGTGGCGATGATGACGTCGTATGGTGTAAATACATTGGTAAGCGACTCGGGAGTTATGAAATATCGCATCGTAACAGAACGGTGGGAGGTGAATACCAGCAAGAATCCATCTTTGTGGATCTTTGATAAGGGACTTTTGCTGGAGCAGTTTGATGAGAAATTCCATATTAATAGTTATATCCAGTGCGATACAGCTTATTATTATGATCAGCAGAAGATATGGAAACTTTATGGTAGGGTGAGTATCCTGACCAAAGATGGTTTGCGCTTCAATAGTGAGCAACTTACCTGGGACCAGAATAAGCACGAATTGTCAAGTAACGTATTCAGTAAACTTGTTACTCCTGAAAGAACGCTACAGGGTTCTCATTTTTGGAGTGATGAAAAGATGACGCGCTATTATGTGAGCAATTCGAAGGGTAGCTTTGAAAAGGGAGACCTGACGGGAGGTGGTGGTGCTGCCGATACTTTGAGCAGCCAGCCTGATTCTGTCAAGAATAACTTCCGTCAGCCGGCTACACCTGTCAGAGCCACTACGATTCCTATCATGCACTAATTAAAAAGAAAAAGATATAATGAATGAACAGGTGGATATGAGTTTAGTCGTAGGCATTCTCATTACGATGGTCTTCTCAGCATTCTTCAGCGGAATGGAGATTGCCTTCGTCTCTTCCAACCGTATGTTGGCGGAGATGGATAAGGAGAAAAACGGCCTTACGCAACGACTGTTATCTTTGTTTTATAATCATCCGAATGGCTTTGTCAGTACCATGCTCGTGGGCAACAATATAGCCCTTGTAGTTTATGGTATCCTGATAGCCCGTCTTTTTGACAATACGATTTTCGCAGGTTTTGATGCAGCCTTTACGGTGCCTGCAGATACCATTCTGTCTACGCTGATAGTACTCTTTACAGGTGAGTTTCTGCCAAAGACGCTTTTCAAGTCTAATCCGAACCGCTTGCTTTCTATCTTCAGTCCGATAGCTTATCTGTGCTATGTGGTATTGTGGCCTATCAGCAAGTTCAGTACTTTCTTGAGTAAGTGCCTGCTGCGTCTGGTGGGTATGAAGATGGATGCAGAGGGGACAGATGAAGGCTTTTCTAAGGTAGACCTTGACTATCTTGTGCAGTCAAGTATCGATAACGCTACCAATGAAGATGAAATTAATGATGAGGTGAAGATATTCCAGAATGCCCTTGATTTCTCCGATACTAAAGTACGCGACTGTATGGTGCCCCGTACTGAGATTCAGGCTGTTGAAATGGATACTTCTCTCGAAGAACTGCAGCAGAAATTCATAGAGAGCGGTAATTCGAAAATCATTGTATATGAAGAAGATATAGACCATATTGCGGGATATATTCACAGTTCCGAACTGTTCCATCATCCTTCCCGTTGGCAGGATCACATCCGTACACTTCCTTTTGTGCCGGAAACCATGCAGGCGCAGAAACTGATGCAGACTTTCTTGCAGCAGAAGAAGTCATTGGGTATCGTTGTAGATGAGTTTGGCGGTACCAGCGGTTTGGTGAGTCTGGAAGATATCGTAGAGGAAATCTTCGGAGATATTGAAGATGAGCACGATGCAGCCAAGTATGTGGCAAAGAAGACAGATGATGGTGACTATCTCCTTTCTGCACGACTGGAGATTGACAAGGTGAACGATATGTTTGGTCTTGAACTGCCGGAAAGTGATGAATATATGACTGTAGGCGGTTTGATATTGCATGAATATCAGAGTTTTCCTAAACTCAACGAGGTGATTAAGTTTGATAACTTCGAGTTCAAGATTATCAAGTCAACATCCCGTAAAATAGAGCTTGTTAAACTCCACATCATCAAATAGCTGAGTGAGAAAAGGGATTTTTTTGCTTTTTTTGAGGTAATAACCAAAAAAGATAGCAAAAAATTCCCTTTTCTCGTATTATTTTTGTATTTTTGCAGACAATTGGCTACTAGCATCAAAAGTGGTTCAATCTAAACTTAGGAAAAAATAAAAATAATAATAATAATTAAAACGTAATGGCAGCATTAGGAACAATTAGAAAAAGAGGCGTGATACTGGTTTGTATCATCAGTTTCGGCCTTTTCGCCTTTATTGCCGAAGAAGCTTTCCGCTCTTGCGATTCTGCAAAGAATAATGAGCGCCAGCAGATTGGTGAGGTTTTGGGCGAAAAAATCAGCGTGCAGGATTTCCAGAAGCTCGTTGATGAGTATTCAGAAGTTATTAAAATGCAACAGGGTCAGGAAAATCTTCCTGAAGAGCAGATGAATCAGGTGAAGGACATGGTATGGAATACCTACATCCAGAACCAGATTATCGCTAAGGAAGCTAGCAAGTTGGGTCTCACTGTGACCGACGAAGAGCTTCAGGACATCTTGAAGACAGGTACTAACCCTATGCTTCAGCAGACTCCTTTCGTTAATCAGCAGACAGGTCGTTTCGATGCATCTTCTCTCCAGAAGTTCTTGGCAGACTACAAGGCACAGAAGGCTAACCCATCTGCTAACGCACAGATGATGGATCAGTATACCAAGATTTACAACTACTGGTCATTCATCGAGAAGACTCTCCGCCAGCAGACTTTGGCTCAGAAGTATCAGGCTCTTCTTGCCGGTTGCTTCCTGTCAAACCCTGTAGAGGCTAAGATGGCTTTCAAGGAGGAGAACGAAGAGAGCCAGATTCAGTTGGCTGCTTTCCCTTACTCTGATATCCAGGATGATAAGGTGAAGATTTCTGAAAGCGATCTGAAGGCTAAGTATGATGAAATCAAGGCACGCTTCAAGCAGCCTGTTGAGAGCCGCGACATCAAGTTCGTTGACATTGAGGTTCAGGCTTCTAATGCAGACCGTGCTGCTCTTAACAAGGAGTTTGCAGGCTATCACTCACAGTTGGCTGCTGCAGCAGATCCTACAGAGGTTGTTCGTAAGTCTGCTTCTACTGTAGCTTACCTCGGTATTCCTGTTTCAAAGGATGCTTTCCCACGTGATATCGCTGCTCAGCTCGATTCTATGGCTGTAGGTTCTACTTCTGCTGTAAAGGCTAATGCAGGTGACAATACATTGAACATCGTTAAGTTGGTATCTAAGCAGGAATTGCCAGATTCTGTACAGTATCGTGTTATTCAGGTTGCTGCAAACTCAGTAGCTGAGGCTAAGACTAAGGCAGATTCTATCCAGGGTGCTCTTGCCGGTGGTGCAGATTTCGAGGCTATTGCTAAGAAGTATGGTCAGACTGGTGACAAGGCTTGGATGACTACTAAGCAGTATGAGTATGCTCAGTCTATGGATAAGGACAATAAGACATTCATCAATACATTGAACACTGCAGCTGTTAATTCTTTGAACCAGCTTCAGTTGGGGCAGGGTTATGTCGTTCTTCAGGTCCTCGACCGCAAGGCAATGGTAAGCAAGTATACTGCTGCCGTTATCAAGAAGCCTATCGACTTCTCTCAGGGTACTTACCGTACAGCTTACAACAAGTTCTCTAGCTTCGTAAGTGCTAATCCTAAGTCAGAGGATCTCTTGAAGAATGCAGCTAAGGAAGGCTACAAGGTTCAGGACTTGAAGGATATTACAACTTCTGTTCACTATGTAGCAAACATCCATTCTACCCGTGAGGCTCTGAAGTGGATCTTCGATAGCAAGGAAGGTGAGATTTCTCCTCTCTATGAGTGTGGTGATAATAACCACCTGTTGGTTGTAGTTCTTGATAAGATTCATCGCATCGGTTATCGTGATTTGAACGATGCTGTTGTCAAGGAGACTGTTAAGGCTGAGGTTATCAAAGACAAGAAGGCTGAGATGATTGAGGCTAAGTTGAATGGTGTTAAGAACATCGCAGCTGCTAAGGCAAAGGGTGGTAAGGTTTCTTCTGTAAACCAGATTACTTTCGCTGCTCCTGTATTCATCGCAGCTACTGGTGCTAGCGAGCCTGCTCTCTCTGGTGCTGTTGCAGGTACAAAGAAGGGCGCTTTCTCAGCTCACGCTGTGAAGGGTAACGCTGGTGTTTATCTCTTCCAGGTTACTAACAAGACTAACCGTCCTGTTAAGTTCGATGCTAAGACATACGAGCAGAAGTGCCGTCAGAAGGCAATGCAGTATGCTGGTAACTTCATGAACGAGCTTTATCTGAACGCTCATGTAGTTGATAACCGCTACTTGTTCTTCTAATTCAGACTAGTAAATTCATTCCAATAAATAAAAAAGGTGTATTGCTCATTGGCAATACACCTTTTTTATTTATTGGAATATCTTTTATTGTATCTACAAGAATATCTTTTGGAGTAGCATTTTATCCGCGGCTCCACCAATGTTTCTTTTTGGGAGCTTCCTGCTGTTCGCCGAACTTCTGTTTCAGTACTCTGCGATAACTGGTATGGTTGGTGATAATCTGATAAATCTCCCCCCAATCAGGCAAACCGCCGATACCTCGGTCGTCAATGAACCAGTCGGCTTTGAGCTTGCGGGAGAAGTGGTTATTGTTCTCCAGACTCTCTTCAGGATAATCCTTGTTTACAGCCCAGAATTCAACTCCTCTTTCTCTACACCATTCTACTGCCTCGTCCAGGAGCTTGCCTTCGCGTACGCTCCATAGAATAAGCTTGTGGTGGTCTCTAATCAACATCTTTAATGTTTCTGTGGCGAAAGGTAGTTCTGTACCAATCTTTGGGTACTCGTGGGTTACGATTGTACCATCGAAATCTACTGCAATTGTTGCCATATTGTCTTAATGTTTTTAAATCTAAAAGAGTCTTCCTATCTGGATAGAAAGACTCTTTTCTTTGTTGTATGTATGTTTTTGATTACTTCTTGATACTGTTGTCGTTGGCATTGCCATAGTGGCTGTTGCTATAGTTGCCATAGCTTCCATACTGTCCGTAAGTTCCATACTTGCCGTATTTGCCGTATGAACCATAAGAACCATAGTTGCCATATTTACCATATTTGCCGTACTTACCGACACCATAATAGAAGCTGTGCTTCTTCTTAGAGAGGTCGACGCCATTGAGTACTAAGCACATGTTAGGCAATTTATTCTCGGCTTTCAAACCATTGATCATGCCGAAACTAGCCTTTGGAGTATAATCTGCGCGGCAGACGTATACACAGAGATTAGCCAGACGTCCAAGCTGCAAACTGTCGTTTACAAGACCTACAGGAGCCGTATCGAGGATAACATAGTCGTAATGTTCCTTCAACTGACTGATAATGTCGTCAAGGCTTGCTCTGGTTACTAACTCTCCTGGGTTAGGAGGAACAGGACCAGCCATAAGGAGGTCGAGTTTACTGTTGACACCCGAAGAGAGAATCTGTTTCTGAATGTCATCCCATGTGTTATGGTCGTGTATAATCAGATTGGTGATACCATTATGGTGGTTGTCAATCTCGAAGAGCTCTGCCAGACGTGGCTTGCGGATATCCAGACCTACCATGATAACCTTCTTGCCCAGCAAGGCGAGCGAGATACCGATATTGGATGCCACGAATGTTTTACCTTCACCTGATGTAGAAGAGGTAAACATCATCACCTTCTCACCTTCTTTCAGCATAAACTGAATATTGGTACGCAGACCACGGAAAATCTCCTCCATCAGGTTGTTTACATTCTGGTGAACCACAATGTCAGCCTTTCCTTCCTTCTTGGCAGCGTCGCTTGCCACAGGAATATCGGCAATGACAGGTATCTGGGTAAGTTTCATCACGTCTTCATGTCCCTCTATCTTGTACTTGAAGAATTCTCTCAGGAAGAGGATGCCGGCAGGGATTGCAATACCCAGTACCAGTGCTATCAGCATAATGATAGGATTCTTAGGACTAACCTTTCCTTCTAATGAAGGAGCATCGATAACCTTACCCTTGTCTGCCGTTGCTGCTAGCGAAATGGAGTTTTCCTCACGTTTCTGAAGAAGCATCAGGTAAAGACCAGATTTTACTTCCTGCTGGCGACCAATCTGTGTAAGAACTCGCTCTTGCTCTGGCGAGTTACCTATCTGGTTGGCATACATGGCAGCTTGTTTGGCTATGCTGTTACGCTGGATTTCCATACCTAGCTTAGCTTGTCTCATGGCACGTTTGATAGATGTTGTGAGTGCATCCAACTGTGCGGTCAGAGGAGTTATTGTAGGAGAAGTCTCGCTGGCTGCATGCAAGGCGTTGTTGCGATCCAGGGCTATTTTGTTGTACTGGTTGATGAGTTCTGTTGAACTCTCATCTGTCAGACCCACGTTTGATGGGATAGGCTGATATCTGTTGCCAGGTTCGTTCATGTATTTGCCAAGTTCATTCAGAAGTTCAACCTGTGTGTTAGCCTCCTGGAGTTTCTGGGCGTATGTGTCTGAGTTAGCGATGGCAGCTGTTGCGTTGAGCTTCATCTCTACAACATTGTTACGCTTCTTGTAGCTTTCGAGCTGGCCTTCTGTATTGCCCAGTTCGTTGTTGATTTTCTCCAGACGCTGGTTGATGAACTGTTCTGTACGGAAAGAAATTTCATTCTTGTCCTCGTTGGCCTGACGGTTGTAAACATTGACCAAGGTTCTCAGATAGTCGATGCTGCGCTGAGGATCCTCATCTTTCATCACCAGTTCGGCAATAGTTGTCGTCTTTGAAGTCTGGCTTACAGTCAAAGCTTTTGTATAGCCCTTAGCCGCCATCTCCGGTGATACGATAATCACCTTCAGACTTTCACCATCTTTTAAAGCGTATTTGCCGTTCTGGGTGAAGCGGAGGGTTCCTACACGGGTATTGATGCTTGCTGGCAGACCAGCTAACGTCTTTTCTATCTTGACAGGATCCTTCTGATAGGAGAAAGCGTCTACAGGTATATAGTATGAACCTGTAACCTGATACTGGTTGCCGGTTTTCTCGATAAGAAGTCTGATAGGAGCATTCAACTTCTTGAGATGAGCCAGGTCTAAGTCAACGCTTACTTCCTGCTCTTTGTAGACTAACTGGTCTCTGAAGGTTCCTTTATGGTAATAGTTCACGTAGCATTTCATGTCTACTACAGCCTGGTTAGCCAGGTCTTGAGCCGAAAGAATTTCAATCTCATTGTCTATACCGTTTGAGTTTGAAATAAAACCGAGGTTTGCAGCATTCTGAATCATGCTGTTACCCATACCTCTGTTCTTTCTCTGGTCGTCATCCTTAATCAGTACCTTGGCGGTAGCCTGGTATTGCGGTCTCGCATGGCGTATGTAGAGATATCCCAATCCCAAACATACAATGAGTGATAGAACGAACCATTTCCAGTTGAGGATAAGAGTAGAATAAATCAGCTGGAAGTCAATAGATGACTTCTCTTCCTGCTCTTGATCACGTCCCAAATCAAAGTTCTTTGTTTCTTCCATTATTTTATATTCTATTGTGTTTACACCTCTATTATATTTGTATAAGATAAATGATAGACTCTGTGCTATCTGCTTGTTGCAAGTTCTTTCAGATATTGCCCGTAACCGTTTTTAAGCATCGGTTGGGCAAGTTTCAGCAACTGTTCCTTATCAATCCATCCTTGTTTGAATGCGATTTCTTCCAGACATGCCACTTTCAGACCTTGTCTCTTTTCGATGACTTCTATAAAGGTACTTGCTTCCGAAAGACTGTCGTGGGTGCCGGTGTCAAGCCAGGCAAAACCACGCTGTAAGGTTCTTACCTTCAGTGTCTTTTCTTTCAGATAGTGCTGGTTTACTGTCGTTATCTCCAACTCGCCTCTTGCGCTAGGCTTGATGTTCTTTGCCACATCCACCACGCTGTTAGGATAGAAATAGAGTCCTACAACAGCATAGTTGCTCTTAGGCTTTTCAGGTTTCTCTTCGATGCTCAGGCAGTTGCCGTTTTCATCAAACTCAGCCACACCATATCTCTCTGGGTCGTTGACATAATAGCCAAATACGCTTGCCACCCCTTCTTCTGCAGCTTTCACGCTATCCTTGAGTAAACCGGTAAAGCCGGCTCCATAGAAAATGTTGTCACCCAGAACCAGACAGGCTGTATCATTGCCTATAAACTTCTCGCCGATGATGAATGCTTGCGCCAGACCATCGGGTGATGGCTGCTCTGCATATTCGAAGTGTACACCCAATTCGCTGCCGTCGCCCAACAGGCGTTTGAAACCTGGCAAGTCGAATGGGGTAGATATAATCAAAATCTCCTTGATTCCTGCCAGCATCAGCACGGAAACAGGGTAGTATATCATTGGCTTATCAAAAATAGGTATCAATTGCTTGCTGATACCTTTGGTAATAGGGTAAAGTCTTGTACCCGAACCTCCCGCTAATACGATTCCTTTCATATCTTCTCTATTTCTAATATAATAAAGTTGAATAGTCTTATCTTAAAAACGTGGCAAAGTTACTAAAAAAAGTTGAATGAGGGAAATCATAAGCCATAAAAATGCATTTTTTGATTAAAAAAGCACCTTTTTAGAGAAAAAACGTCTCTTTGATTTGCGTATTTACTGATTTTGTTGTATTTTTGCAGAACAATTAAATAGATATTGAAAATAAAATAATAAAGGAATGGGAATTTTTGCTAAACTATTCGGTCGTAAAGACGACGATAAAAAGGTAGGTGGTATGGAAGATTACATGACCTTGGTCCGTGTATACTTTCAGGCAGCACTTGCTTCTCAGTTAGGTATCACCAATTTGGCCATGTTGCCAGACTTGCGTGTCTTCAAGACAAGTCTGCATGTTCCGACGGTCAACAATCGTCTGGGTATTGGCGAAAAAGCACAGGTGAAGAAAATGATGAAGAATATCTATGATACGGATGATGCCTTCTTCAAGGAAATAGATTCCAGTATCCGTAAGAACTGCCACAAACTGCAGGATGTCAATGTATATCTCATCCAGTTCCAGAACTTTACGCAGGATCTGATGATGCTGATGGGTAATCTGATGAAGTTTAAGCTCCGTTTGCCTAGCTTCATGAAGAATTCACTTTACAAGCTGACTGCTAAAACTGTAGAAGATATCTTCACTAAGAATGATTTCTCTGATGCCAGTGTGCTGAAAACCGTGCTTCAGTTGCGCCAGTTCAACAAGCGCTTGGCATTCAGCCAGCAATGGGTAACCGACTTTACCTTCCAGGTATTGATGCTTGCCAAAAAAGAG
This sequence comes from Segatella copri, assembly GCA_021628325.1. Classification (GTDB taxonomy): domain Bacteria; phylum Bacteroidota; class Bacteroidia; order Bacteroidales; family Bacteroidaceae; genus Prevotella; species Prevotella copri_R. The sequence continues at coordinate 42,959 of JAJXAL010000003.1, forward strand.
CCACGTCCATCAGATGAAGACGTAGAAAAGGCAAAGCAGAAGATGGGAAAGTAACAAATGTTGCGCCCAAAATGAAAAAAAATAGCAGAATATTTGTTTTATTCAAATAATTCTCTTAAATTTGTAGCCAAAAAATAATAGTCATGAGTGCAAATGAGAAAACAATCAATACGTTTGCCACAAGAGTAAGGCAGATGATTCTCAAGTTTGACGAGGTCAAGCAGGAGAATGCTGAACTCTATGCGATGGTGGATGAGCGCGATGCCAAAATCAAGGCATTGGAGGAAAAGTTGGCTCAAGCGCAGAGTGATTACGACAGCTTGAAGATGGCAAAGATGATGACGATTTCTGACAATGATATGGAAACTACTCAGAAGCGCATCGCCAAGCTCATAAGAGATGTCAATAAGTGTATCACACTATTGGGTGAAAAGTAAAAATCGGAACGATGGCAGAACAAGAACAAGATAAATTACTCATACGATTACACGTCTATGATACAGATCTTTCGGTAAGAATACCTAGGGAAGACGAGGAGTATTATCGTAAATCAGCTAAGCTGATAGATGATATTGTAAACTCATATACCAAGATTTTCAAAGGCAGAAAGAGCGATAAGGAAATCCTGTATATGGCGCTCATTGATGTGGCATTGAGATATGAGAAGGAATCGGATCGGAATGATACGAAACCTTATGATGATATTCTTGAGAAGCTTACCTCCGAGATTGAAGACGCTTTGAAATAAGAATATTAATAAACATATATATAATATAATGATAGTAACTATTATAGCAGCCTTGGTGGCGCTTGTTATCGGCGGTGCTGCTGGGTATTTCATTTTCCGTTATGTCATTAAGGGAAAATATAATGAAATGATAGAAGCTGCCAACAAAGAGGCAGAAGTAGTAAAAGAGAAGAAGCTTTTGGAAGTGAAGGAGAAATTCCTCAACAAGAAGGCGGAACTCGAAAAAGAAGTGCAGCAGCGTAATTCTCGCATCCAGCAGAATGAGAATAAGCTGAAACAGCGCGAGATTTCTCTCAATCAGCGTCAGGAAGACCTCGGTCGACGCAAGATGGAGATTGATCAGTATCAGCAGCGTGTTGACAACGAGAAGAAACTCTTGTCTGTCAAGCAGCAGGAACTTGATAAGATGCAGAAACAGGAGCAGGCTAAACTGGAAGAACTTTCTGGTCTGAGTGCTGAAGAGGCTAAGCAGAGATTGATTGAGAGTCTGAAAGATCAGGCTAAACTCGATGCTGCAAGCTATGTGAATGAGATTATGGATGATGCCAAACTCAATGCTAACCAGCAGGCTAAGAAGATTGTGATTCAGACAATCCAGCGTGTTGCTACTGAAACAGCTATTGAGAACTCTGTCAGCGTTTTCCATATCGATAATGATGAGGTGAAGGGACGTATTATCGGTCGTGAAGGCCGTAACATCCGTGCCTTGGAAGCTGCAACTGGTGTAGAAATCGTAGTGGATGATACTCCAGAGGCAATCGTTATCTCAGCCTTCGACCCTGTTCGTCGTGAGGTTTGCCGTCTGGCTCTCCACCAGTTGGTAGCTGACGGACGTATCCACCCAGCCCGTATTGAGGAGGTGGTAGCCAAGGTGAAGAAGCAGTTGGATAATGAAATCATCGAGACTGGTAAGCGTACAGCTATCGACCTCGGCATCCATGGTCTGCACCCAGAGTTGATTCGTATCATCGGTAAGATGAAGTATCGTTCTTCTTATGGTCAGAACCTCTTGCAGCATGCCCGTGAAACAGCTAATCTCTGTGCTGTCATGGCTTCAGAATTGGGCTTGAATCCTAAGAAGGCTAAGCGTGCCGGTCTCTTGCACGATATCGGTAAGGTGCCTGATGAGGAGAGTGAATTGCCACACGCATTGTATGGTGCCAAGATAGCAGAGAAGTATAAGGAAAAACCAGATATCTGCAATGCCATCGGTGCTCACCATGATGAGATGGAGATGAACACATTATTGGCTCCTATCGTACAGGTTTGTGATGCTATCTCTGGTGCTCGTCCTGGTGCCCGTCGTGAGATTGTAGAGGCTTATATCAAGCGTTTGAACGATCTTGAAGCTATCGCCATGAGTTATCCTGGCGTAACCAAGACTTACGCTATCCAGGCAGGTCGTGAACTCCGTGTCATCGTGGGTGCGGATAAGATGAACGATGAAGAGAGCATCAAGCTTTCTGATGAAATCGCAACCAAGATTCAGAATGAGATGACTTATCCTGGTCAGGTTAAGATTACTGTAATTCGTGAAACCCGAAGCGTAGCTTACGCTAAGTAAGATAGAATTATATTTGAAGTTTAAATTGTCGTTTCTCTTCTGCAAGGTAGAGAGATGTATCTTGATAAAGCCGTACTCTAGAAAAAGGGTGCGGCTTTTCTTTTCCCTTTTCAGAATATGATGAAAGCAGAACAGAAAGTATTAAAGCGGTTCAATAAAGGATGTGTGGATTATCACCTTTTGGAGGATGGTGACCGGATTCTTATTGCCTTGAGTGGAGGCAAGGATTCTTTGGAACTTGTCCGTTTGCTGGCTCAGCGTGCCCGCATCTATAAGCCGCATATCGAGGTGGAGGCGGCTCATATCATCATGGATAACATTCCTTACGAGACCGACCGCTCTTATCTGCAGGATTTCTGTGCAGAGAATGGCATCAAGCTTCATATCCTTCATAGTTCGTTTGATGAATCCACCGATCCCCGTAAGACCCGTTGCTTCCTTTGTGCCTGGAACCGACGTAAGACGCTCTTCGAGTTTGCTGTAAGCCACGGGTTCAATAAGATAGCTCTGGGACATCACATGGATGATATCCTCGTTACCCTACTGATGAATATCACCTTCGAGGGTTCTCATTCCACCATGCAGCCCAGTCTTCCTTTAAAACATTATCCGCTCACCATCATCCGCCCCCTTTGTCTGGTGCATGAGGCGGATATCCGTCAGGTGGCAGAAGAGTTGCATTTCACTAAGCAGAAGGCGCTGTGTCCTTACGAAGAGACTACCCGCCGTTCGGATATGCAAGCTGTCTTTCAGCATTTGGAGCAGTTGAACCCTGAGGCGCGCTACAGTCTTTGGCGCTCTGTCTTTATGGAATAAAATATAGTAGAAAAAGCAATAAAAAACGAAAGTACTTTCATGGGCACATGAAACTACTTTCGTTAGCCAATTTCTCTCTCCTTTCCTCTCATTCTTACTTCTTATTTCATGTCATCCGAGTTGAGTATGGTGATGGTCTTGCCCTCAATCCTGATGGCACCCTTCTCCTCGAATTCGGAGAGGCAGCGGAGGAGTGAGAACTTCTGGATACCGAAGATATCAGCCATTTCCTGGCGGCTGACATCCAGTCGGATGGTTCTGCTCTGCTGTTCGGTAGCCATCTTGATGAGGTATTGCGCCACCTTCTCCTTGACGGAGAAAAGGGAGAGCATGCGCATTTTCTGCGAAAGGAAGATATCTATCCTTGACAGGTGCTGGATGAAGTTCCAGCGTATGCGCTCGTCGGTATCTATCAGCAGTTTCAGTTCCGAAGGCCTCATGCGCAGGAGGGTAGTCTTCTTGCTTGTCTCCACGCTTACGGGCATCTCGTTATTATGTGCGAAGATATAGGCAGGGGCTATCAGCATCGATTCTCCCAGCCGCTCTATTTGGGCCTGCTTGCCCGACAATCCCGACATGCGGGCTATCATCTCCCCCTCGACGATGATGTCGGCATATCTGCAGGGCATTCCTGCCAGCACATAGGTTTCCCTGGCAGCAAGCTCCACCATCCGGTAGCTTACCATCGATAGCGTCTCTCTGATTTCCTCAGGAGTATATCCCTCAAATACCGTGCATTTCTGCAAGGTAACGAATATTGATTCTTTCATACATTTAAGTTTTATATTCAATAACGCATTTTCCCCCGATTTATTATTCGCTCAAAAAATAAGGCACTTTGCAACACTATCGAGAGTGTTATTGCAAAGTGCCTTTTAAACATGAAAACTTATCTTTTGATTTTTTCCCCGAGTTTTACAGATTCTCCCTTAACTCAGTAGCTGCTGTTCTTATCCTATATATTTTTTGATGTCCTCTTCTACCGTTCCGTTTCCGGCAATGCCAAAGGTATCTACCAGAACCTTCAGTACGGCTGGTGAACAGAAGGCTGGGAGCGTAGGACCCAGATGGATGTTCTTTACGCCCAGATGCAGCAGGGCAAGAAGTACGATGACAGCCTTCTGTTCGTACCAGGCAATATTGAAGAAGATAGGAAGGTCATTGATGTCGTTGGCTCCAAAGATCTCCTTCAGCTTCAATGCCACAACCGCCCAGGAATAGGAGTCGTTGCACTGACCGGCATCCAGCACACGAGGAATGCCGTTGATGTCGCCCAGATTGAGCTTGTTGTACTTGAACTTGGCACAGCCGCTGGTGAGTATCACTACATCCTGAGGCAGCGCCTTGGCAAACTCCTCGTAGTAGTTGCGGCTCTTCATTCTGCCATCGCAGCCACTCATCACCACAAACTTGCGGATGGCTCCGCTCTTCACAGCCTCTACTATCTTGTCTGCCAGGGCAAAGACCTGAGCATGCGCAAAACCGCCGATGATCTCGCCTGTCTCTATCTCCCTAGGTGGCTGGCAGGTCTTGGCAAGTGCAATCACCTCGGAGAAGTCCTTGTGGCCGTCGGCACCCGCCTGGATATGCTTCCAGCCAGGGAAACCAGTAGAGTTGGTGGTGAAGACGCGGTTCCTGTAGCCTGCCGATGGCGATGGCGGAACGATGCAGTTGGTGGTGAAGACTACAGGACCGTTGAAGCTCTCGAATTCCTCCTTCTGTTTCCACCACGCATTGCCGTAGTTGCCCACCAGATGCTTGTACTTCTTGAGCTGCGGATAGTAGTGGGCAGGAAGCATCTCGCCATGGGTATAGACATCGATGCCCGTGCCTTCGGTCTGGATGAGGAGATCTTCGATATCCTTCAGGTCGTGGCCTGAGATGAGGATGCCCGGATTGTTGCCTGTACCGATGTTCACCCGGGTGAGTTCTGGATTGCCGTATGCCTGGGTGTTGGCCTTGTCGAGGAGTGCCATCACATCCACGCCGTACTTTCCTGTTTCGAGCACTACGCCCAGCAGCGTGTTCATATCAGCATCAGGGTTACTGATGGTGGCGAGTGCACGGCACATGAAGCTGATGATCTCGCTGTTCTCTTCTCCCAGATGGGCTGCGTGCTCGTAGTATGCCGCCATACCCTTCAGACCAAGCATGGTGAGTTCCTTGAGCGAGCGGATATCTGCATTCTCGTTGCGGAGCACGGATTCACGGGCGCCCTCTGCCTCATAGTCTGTCTTCTCGCCACCCCAGGTTACCTCCTGATAGGCAGGGAGGTGGATATTCATGCTTGCTGCCTTTTGCAGCAGCTGTTTCTTCAGTACGATGCCCTTATCTACCTTTTGCAGGATATCCTGGTCGTTGAAATTGGCGTTGGTAATGGTGGTGAAGAGTGCATCCGAAAGGAAATGGGTTACCTCTGGTGCCGGCTCTTTGCCTATGTTATGCTGTATGGTTCCTATGCCACGAACCACGCTGAGCAGCAGATCCTGCCACTTGGAAGTTGTAGCCTCCTTACCGCAAACACCCTTGATGGTACAGCCTGTACCCTTAGCTGTTTCCTGACACTGGAAACAGAACATTTTGTTTTCTGCCATATTGCTATAAATTAATGAGTTATTTTAATGTTTTCTTCCAGGCGGCTATCTGCCATTCCTGGTTTCCGGCTGCAAAATTACGGCTTTAAAAATAATCCTACGGTAACAATTGTGACCGTAGGGTGTTAAAAAAATACAAAAAGAGTGTGGAGGAACGGATTTTTTCTATCTGTTCCTGGGTTCGTCCGGAATACTTCTTGATTAGATTGATGTCAACACCATCATATATTTATCCTTAAGGGAAAATAAAATTAGCCTTAAGGGAAAATAAATTTTGCCTTAAGACTAAATATATTCTGTCTTCTGACGGGCTATGCATAAGAGTGCATGCCCGGCAAGAAGTAGTTCACACCGAAATAGGTCATCAGTACGCTGAGGAAGGCGATAAGCATATAGATATGTATATGCAGCGGCTTATGCATCCACCTGATGTCGTTGTGAAGAGGAGCTGCATAGATGAGCATGGTGATGAGAGCCCATGTTTCCTTGGCATCCCAACTCCAGTATTTTCCCCAACTGACATTTGCCCAGATGGCACCGATGAAGATTCCTACTGCTATCAGCGCTACGGCAGGGTAGAGCAGAAACTGGGAGAGGGCTGCAAGCTTTGACTCCGATGCTGTGTCCTTTCTGATATGGGCAATGATGCCCTGAATGCCTATCAAGGCCGTCAGACCGAAGAGGGCATAAGAGAACATGATAACCATGACATGTACCGACAGTAATGGTGACTGCAATACCGGCATCAGCTGGGTGAGCTGCGGATTGCTGTCTGTAATCATGGCAACCAACAGCGCAAATGCAGCCAATAAAGGTCCGTAGTGCAGGATGATGCTGAATCGTTTTCTCAATAATAAGGTAATTAGCAATACCGACCATGCCAGAAACTGCATCGTCTCATAACCATTGGATAGAGGCAGATGGCCTGAGATATACCATCTTAATCCGATAACAATGGTAGTCTGCAGCAGCATGATTCCTGCAAGCGATGTACTGATGATGGTCTGAATCTTCCTCTTCCTGTCGTTGAGTCTGATGGTAGAAGCGATGACAGCCAGGAGTGCCACGGTAAGATAGAGCATGATAGGCCAGCGCTGGGTGTTGATGACGTTGTATGTCAGTTCTGCATAGATGGCAGTCTGCGAAGGGATCACCTTTTCTCCACGAATGTGCTGGTAATCGTATATCTTGCTGATCAGTGTCTTGGCCCGATCCTCATTGTTCATGATGATACTTTCGGCAAGATAATCCATGGATTTTCTGACAAAGTACCACTCCTTAGGTGGCAGGTAGCCATGGACGTTCTTTTCGCCCGGTGCCAGCCATGTGATATTGCCATTCTTGTCGGTATATGGATACATGCGGAGCAGTTCGCCATTATAGAGCATTCTGATGATGTTGAATTTTTCATCTGCATCACGGAGGTTCTTTTGCAGTTCCTTGTTGCCGCTACGGTAAGCTTCCTTCAGCGGCTTGTCGAGTTTGTACTCGTTGTATTGGTTCCAGAAATCAGAAAAACTAGCCCACTTGCCGGTTATTCCCAGTACCTCCTGAGCCTCTTTGCTTTTCACTTCAATCATTTTGGCATTTTCCCAGTTGGCTACATCAAATACCCAGCCGCAGAAAATCTGGTTGGCAGTCATCCCGTTCCAGGATGGTTTGCCGCTGAGTTTGGTGACGAAGGTGGTGGCTACTGTATTGATAGGGCAGATGCGGCTGTTGTAGAGTACGCAAATTTTGCCGAAGTCATCAGCTATCTGATTATCTACTTTTCTCAGTTCCTGTGCCTGGACAGGTGACAGAAATGCCGGCATAGCCAGCAATATGGTAAGCAGGAGTGCCTTGGCAGCCTGCTGATCTACGGCAAGATGATAGAATCTACGCATGTTGGTACGCTTGCTGATGAGCATATTAAGCAATGCTACGAACAGAATGAAATAGCCTATGTAGGTGATGGCTATCCCATAGGGATCATAATATACGCCCAGATGAGTGCCCTTCATGTCTTCATCATAGCCAGCCTGGGTGAATCTGTAGCCTTGATACTGTCCGATATTGTTCATTGAGATATTCACGGGTTCGTTGCCGGCTGTGATTTCCGAAACATAATCCATCGGTGCATCGGTGCCCGGATAGTTGATGACCTTGAAGTCTTTCAGCTTCAAGGTGAAGTCAAGTTGTTCGGTGGTCTTGTCTTTCAGCACCAGTTCCTTGCTTGGTACTCCCTGACGCAGATAGACATCGCCGCTCTTAGAGGTAAGCCAGGAGGTGAGTGCACCCAGCAGGATGATAAGGAATGCCATGTGGACCATCCATACAGAGATGCGGCGGAACAGGCGATGCTTCAGCATATAGATGAAGCTGACCACCGCCAGAATAGCCCATGCTATGACAAACCACAGCGAACTGTAGATATGGGTCTGGGCAAATGCGGTTCCCTTGGAATTCTCAATAAAGGTAGCTGCCATCATCACAATGATGATGATGGCGGCTAAACTGATTATAAAACTTTTAAGCTTGTTCATTTAAATTGAATCTACAAATTTGATAACTTGTTGGCGCTGTTCTTTGCTCAGCTTGCGGAAGTTTTCTACCGCCCAGTGAGCATCGCTCTTGCCTCCTTCTGAGCAACAACCATGCCACATGATGGCTTCCAGTGTGTTGCGTGCCCTGCAGTCGTGCAATCTGTCAGAATGTCCTGCACATATCTGCATGAGTCCACGTCCCCAAAGTGGTGCCGTCTTGCACCAGCCAGTACGAAGATCGTTCTTCATGAACAATCGATGCTGTACCAGATCGGTATAAGGCCAGATTTTCTGGTTGGGATAGTGAACCATACGGGTATCATCTGAGCTGAAACGGTTGTATGGGTCTCTTATCTTGTCTTCTCCGGTTGTCCAGGTTGGTCGGTGACAGTTGGCACAACCTATCTGGCTGAAGAGACGCTTGCCTTCCTTGAAATCTTCTGTTGTCGTATTTCGGGCAGCAGGAATACCAATACCACGGTGCCATACCATATAGTTGATGTAGTCTGATTCTTTCATCTCTACGGGCAGGTCTGTTGCATTTCCGAAAGAAATGATGTCTTTGGTAGGGTCTCCTGTTTTGTTCCATTCTGGATAATACTCGTAGAATTTGCTGGTTACCTCAGGATCCTGTGCGGCAAACTGCCAGTATTCCTTAGGTATATAATGCGAACGAAAATCATCTCGTGTTACGTTTTGAACTTCCCAGAACGAAGCATCACTCATCACTGAGGCACGGTCTAGTGCATAGTCAAACTTATAAACGATACCTCCATTCTCTACAGCCAAAGTTCCGTCGGGGTTCTTCACGAAATCTTTAGTGGCATTGTTCCAGAATTGAGGATTAAGTGTAGCATGCTTGCCTTCGTTGCGATATTGTTGCAGGATGTCCTCGTCTGGGATGGCATCTATGAGTCCTGTTCCGATGAAACCGATGGTTGATTCCAGTCTTACCTTTGCCTTAGAAAGTGGAACTTCCTTTCCATCCTTGTCTATGAGCTTTCCATAGATGCAACCTTCTTTCAGAGTTACCTCTGGATAGATGAGAGAGTAAGTCTCGCCGTCGTCAAATTTATTGCCCCATTCGTCGGTGTATTCATTCCAGTCGATATTTACTTTCTTCTCATCAAACTGTGGCTTGAAAGGAGCCGTAGCCTTTCCCATGGCTACCCATCCGAACGACTGGACCACGATGTCGTTTTCGTCGGTAATCATGAGGATATAGCCGTTTCCCTGTTGGTTTGAATCATATTTGGTCTGTCGCTTGCCATGTCCGTATCCTAGGTGGCAGTGTTGGCATGAAGAGCGTATATAGAGTGGGCCTAAGCCCTTGAATGGTTCTTCTGTTTGTGTGAAAGGCTTTTCAAAGAAGTATTCTCCCATAGAGAATGCATGTGAAAGCCCCTGTTTCTCAATAGCCGGAGCTGGTTGCTCGTAAGCGGCTGAAGAGAGATTGAAAACTGTTCCGAGTTCTCCGCCAGTATAGTAGTCTTCTGGCATATCTTTCTTTTCGGTAGGTTTACCAATGTCGATGATGTCATCTACGTCTGATGTTGATGTACTGTTGCTGCAAGAGATGCATGCTAAGCTTAATGATAATAATCCTGCTGTTTTTGTATATTTTGATATCATATAATGTATTGTTGTAGCACAGTGAAGGCCACATGCTTCTTTCCCCCGTCTGAGGTAGAAAGCATGTGGCTTTTTATAGAAGTTTAAATGGATTCACAGAAGAAGATGATGGCTGCTCGCTGATCTGAAGTGAGGTTACGGAACTTCTCGATAGCAAAGCGGGCATCACTCTTGGCATTGCCATGCCACATGATAGCCTCCAGCGTGTTGCGGGCACGGCAGTCGTGCAGACGGTCCTCGGCTCCTGTACAGAGCTTAGACAAGCCACGGCCCCAGAGTGGAGTGGTGCGGCACCAGCCGGTACGGATGTCGTTCTCCATGAAGAGACGGTGCTGTACGAAGTCGGTATATGGCCAGATCTTCTGGTTGGCGTAGCGAGGCATATCGCTGTTGGTCAAGTACTTGTTTGGATCCTGAATGTTGTCGTCGCCAGTTGTCCATGATGGACGGTGGCAAGATGCACAACCAATCTCAGAGAAGAGCTTCTTGCCCTCTTCATACTTCTTGGTACCCACATTGCGGGCTGCAGGAACAGCCAGACCACGGTGCCATACCATGAAGTTCTTATACTGCTCGCCAGTCATCTCTACTTCGAGGTCTTTTGCCATCAAGTAGTTGTAGATGTTCTGCTTTACATCATCGGTGTGCCAGTCGGCATGCTTCTTCTCAGGGTCAATCTTGTTGATATACTCAGGGAAACCCTTCTGTACGTCAGCATCGTTCATGGCTGTTGTAGCATAAATCTTGCCATCAAGACTGAGGTAGTGGTAGCGACGGTCTGGACGGGTAACATTGGTGATGTTCCAGATGGCGTTGGCACCGGCAGCATCGAGCAGCGGACCACGGCTCAAAGCGTATGTATAGCGGCGGACATATTTGGTACCGTCTCCCTGCAAAGAATTGGAATAGTAGCTTTTCCACTTGTTCTCAGCCTGGTTCCACATAGCTGGGTTCAAGGCATCAGCCTTGCCCACAGAATTGAAATACTTGCTCTCAGATTCCCACTGCTTGGTGATTTCCTCATCAGGAATGGCATCAGTAAGACCTGTACCATAGATACCGATGGTAGATTCAAGACGGATACCGATTTCTTCTGCCACCTGATCGTTTGGAATCACTACTTCCTTGCCGTCTCTCATCACGGTAACTGGTGAGTAATAGGCATCTGCAGGGATGGTTACCTCAGGATAAATCAGGTCGTAAGTCTCGCCATCAGCAAACTTGTTGCCCCATTCGTCTGTATAGTGCTTCCACTTGATTTTGATCTTCGTTTCATCAATCTGTGGCTTGAATGGCTCAACAGCACCAGTCTGTGGCATACCTGCTACAGAGTAGATGTAGTTGTTGGTCTTCTTGTCGTAGATAACCAGCAGATATCCGTTACCCATATCTGAGTGTCTGTAGCGCTCCTGGCGCTTGCCATGACCGTATGCAGGATGGCAATAGAGGCATCCCTGACGTACATAGAGAGGACCAAGACCAGCGAATGCTCCATCGGTATTGGTATTGAAGTCGCGCTCAAAGAGTGCCTCACCAATCTGGAAGGCTGCTCCGAAACCTTGCTGCTCTACGGCAGGAGTTGGCTGCTTGTAGGCATTGGCACCCTGGAGTGTCGTAGTACCGAGCTTACCACCAGCATAATACTCTTCTGACTTTTCTGAAGTGCTGCCGCCTCCACCGAGATCAATCACATCATCTACTGATGATTTGCTGTCGCTACAGCTCATCATAGCCAGAGCGGCGCAAAATAATGGAATTAATTGTCTTTTTTTCATAATGTTGTAAATTTACTTTATATGATTCACGTATTTTGCTACGTTTTTTCCCGTATCTGTTTTATTACACAAAAGGTTGGTAGTCTTTTTTTAAAGGCTACCAACGTTTGATCTGCATATTTTCGTATTTTAGAAACCAGAATTACTTTTTCCAAGTAATCTTCTTCAATGAGTTGAGGAGTTTCAAGTCATTATCAGCAAGAGCACGGTAGGTTGGGATAACGGTGTTCTTGACGAATGCCTCGTTTACCTTCTTGAACTCAGCCTCGAGTGTTGCGTTGCCTGAGAATTTCTCGATTTCTCCATCGAGTGCATCGAGTGCACTTTCCAACTCATCAAGTGCAGCCATTGCATCCTTTGCACTCTGGTCTGTGTAGAATTGTACGAAAGGCTTCTTCATGATGCTAATCTTGTTGAGGGCTGCATCCAGCTTGGTCTGTGCATTCTGTGCAGCTGCCTTCATATCTGCATTGTTTACCTTGAGGCAAACACCCAGAAGTGAAGTTGCTGTTGGCTGGTCAACTACATTCCAACCGCCATAGAGAGCATGCTTGCAAGACATGATGTTATCATAGAAGTCAACGATAGAGTTGTGAGCAAATGGAGACTCGATATAGTTAACGTCCGCACCAGTAGCAGGAGCACCGATCTTAGAGTCACGTACCTCACCGATAATCTCGTTGGCACCAGCAATGATCTCACGGGTTGCCAGGGTGATAGAAGAGTACTTAGAACCTGGCTCACCTGCAGTCATGAAATCCTCACCGTAGTTCTTTGATTCAAACTCTGCGTTATCAATTATCTTCTGCTCAGCCTCTGACAATTCACCGCCCCATGCGGTAACCAACTTCAAAGAGCTGAGATACAAATCCTGTGCTGCGCTCTGAGCGAAGTAAACTTCATTGGCTGTCATATCCTTGATCTTGCGAGCCTCACCGTCGCGGAAAATCAGATACTCTACAGCATGGAAACCTGTCAGGTTCTGACCATTTGCAATCGCATCATCAATCAGGGCTGCATCATCCTCGTCGGTTGCTGGATTGTATTTCTTCATGTACTTATCAAACTGTACGCGGTCGAATGGCCATGTGTCAGTGTGTGGGTCCAATCCGAAGTCTGTAGCAGGACCGAAGAGAAAAGCCTCAGACCACTCCCAGTCCTGACGGGCTTCTCTCCAGTTAGCACATGCTTCTGCCACAATTTGATCAGTACCATTCAAGTCTGGATTGACACTTGATGGAGCCTCTGGCTCGTCATTGTCATCACTGCAGCTTGCAAAACCTAATGACAGTGTCAAGGCTGCTGCAAAAAGCATAGAATACTTAAAAATCTTTTTCATTGTTTTTTTTGTTTTATTTATGTTTTTTTTGACTATTTATTTTCGCTGATGGTAATCAGGAGTCTTCTGCTCCTGATTATCATGTTATAAGTTTGATAAGAGCTTACTTCTTGGTAGTTGAGCTTACTTCTTAATCTGTTTCTTCAACTCCTGGAGTTCATTGGTGAGCTGGTTGATACGCTCCATCTGGTATTTATCTACTTCCTGAGCTTTCTTGAACTTTTTGTTAACCCAGGTTGTTGTATCGAAGAGACCGAAGAATGTGACACCCAGATTGAGGCTTGGCTCATTGTTGTAAGCGCTCTCGAGGAATCGGTGACTATACTCAGCCTTGATGGTGATAGGCTTGATAGGAGAATAGTTGATGCCGGCACCCATTCTCTTCACGTGGTCGTACTCGTAAGCTACCTTCTTGTTACCACTTGCGTATGTGTTGTAATCCTCGTAACGGCCGAAGATGTAGAGCTTCTGCTTGTTTCGGAGGCTTTCTATCTGAGAGAAAACATTGTAACCGGCTTCGATACCTACAGAATAAGCACTGCTGGCAATTGGAGAGTGCTTGGAAGGAGAACCATCCTGCGCATTGTGCTTAGGGAAGGTGTTCATGAAAGCTGTCATCTTGGTAGCATCGTCCAGATGAGCATAGGTAGCATTACCACGTACTATCCAGTTCCAACGGTTCAACTCGAAACCAAAGCTGCCGATAGACAAGGCTCCATGTACATCTTTATAGGAAGCACTGGCTTTCTTTTCTGTATTCTTGAAGGTATAACCATAGTAGCCACTCAAACTGAGTCGCAAACCTGGTATAGAATAGTTGTCGATGCGGGCTGCACCGGCATATACATTGCCAATCTTGTATTCGTAAGGACTTGTTGCTCCATAATGAACGAAACAGTTGTGGCCGAAACGCTCTGCATCGAGACCTGAAGTGAAGATGGCCTCATAGCGCCAGTCCTTCAACTTACCCCACAGGGAAACACCCACCTGGTGCCAGGTGTTAGGAAGGATTTTTGCTTCGCCCTCTGAACGGTATACAGAGAAGAAATTGTTCGGCATGTGATAAGCATTGATCTCGCCAACTGGAATGATGATTTCACCAGCCTTGACATTGAACTTGCCACCCCAGAAAGCTTTGTTGAGCCAGAACTGCTCAAGGGCAACCTCACCGCCACGCTCTGTCTCAGCCTCATATTCTCCACTTTCATCAGCATCGATTTCTACGGCATTCTCTGTTCCACCATGCTCGAACTCAATCTCCATTCCCATGGTCCAGCCCTTTCCGAAATCATAGCCCAGATTGAGGGTTACGTGTGGCAAGTCGAAACGTCCATGGCTGTCATCGTCCTTATAGGTGGCAGGGTCTCTGTAACGGTTGAAATGCTGGCTATAGAAGTTGCGGCTCATCACGGCCTCTCCATAACCACCAATGGTAAATCGGGGTTTTGCTGCTGTACTGTCTGTGCAACACTGTTGTGCACTTGCCGTTGCCAAACCGGCAACGAGGGCAGCGGACATCAATCCAATTCTTAAACTGTTCATCTTTATTTTTTTTTTAGAATTATTATTTTCGTATTATCCTTACACTATATAAAGAAAAGAGCGCGGATGTCTGTTTGCGGTCTCGACACTTTAGAGGCCTAGTATCTCCTTAAAGCCAATCTGACTTGATAAGGAATTACGCAGCTCTGCCGCTCGGGAATGGCAATCATCACCGCGCTCTTTCTCGATTTCGGGTGCAAAGGTACGAGGTTTTAAAAAATCTTGCAATACCTAAAAATCGGTAAACTGTCGCATCCCCATTTTTAGGTATTGCGAGTTTCGAAACTTTTTTGTATATTTGCAACCGAAATAGAAACATTATGAATGTTCTTGATACAAGGATGTTTTCATTTAAGGAGAAAGAAAGATGAAAAATCAGAAGATGTATGAAGCTGATGACAAGATGATCAGCATCATTAGAGACAATTATAACATTTTACAGAGCCTCGGCAGCTTCGGCATCAACCTGGGCTTTGGTGATAAAACTGTGCGCGAAGTTTGCGACGAGCAGAATGTAGATACTTATACATTTCTGGCTGTGGTAAACTTTACAATTAATGGTTACAAGGAGTATGACAATGCCGACCGTTTGTCGTTACCGACCTTATTGCATTATCTCAAGGCATCCCATGTCTATTATATTGATTTCCAGTTGCCTTTCATCCGTAAGGAACTCGTTGAGGCTTTGGATGAAACAGATAATCTGGCACGTCTTATCCTCAAACTTTATGATGATTATGCCCATAGTATAACCAATCATATGCGGTATGAAGAAAAGATGGTATTCCCTTATGTTCAGGCACTTATAGATGGTAATGCCAATGCAAACTTTGATATAGAAACCTTCTCGAAGCACCATGCTCAGGTAGATATGAAGTTAAAGGAGCTCAAGAGTATCATTATCAAGTATTTGCCTTCTGATGGCTTGCATAATAATCAGCTCAGCGCCACTCTTTATGATATATATAATAATGAGGAATGGCTGAAACATCATTCTGAGGTTGAGGAAGAAATCTTTATTCCTGCTGTAAGAAATGCAGAGCGTAAACTGAAGCAGAACGATGTGAGTGCTAAGATTTCGAGCATGATTAATCAGACTCCGATGAGTGATGAACAGTTGAGCGACCGTGAGAAAGATGTGATTGTTGCTTTGGTTCAGGGAATGACCAACAAGGAGATTGCTGACCACCTGTTTATCTCTATCAATACGGTGATTACCCACCGCAGAAACATCGCCCGAAAGCTTCAGATTCACTCTCCTGCAGGTCTTACAATTTATGCCATCGTGAACAATTTGGTTGATATTTCTTCTGTAAAGCTGTAGTTTATCTGTGAAATATCAGTTTAAATAATGTTATTTTTTCTAAAATGATAGCGCCTTCCTCTCACATGAGGGGAAGGCGCTATCATTATATTTAGGTATGTGATGATTCTGCATCACTATTTATGGTGAAGGCTAGATCATATTGATGTCAACAAAACCATGCATCACAGCATAAATGGTGAGTGAAGACACACTTTTTAATCCCAGTTTTTCCTGTATTTTCTTGCGATGGGTAATCACTGTAGTCAGTCCGATACAGAGTTGGTCGGCTATCTCTTTGTTTATTTTTCCTTGTGCTACCAGAGATAATACCTCTATTTCTCTATCCGACAGAACTTTTTCCTGAGTAACCGGGGGCATGGCAGGGATATGCTCGCCATGGGGATGACCGGAATGCTGCAGGTTAAGAAGCTCTTTTATCAGGTATCCCTCTGGTACATTGACGCAGAGACAATGAAATTCGGCAAGTTGCGAATTGGGATCGTTGCTGGGTGTCAGAACGATGACGTGGCGGTTTCTGTTGCCCTGTGTGAAGAAGTAACGGTGCTCCAACACAATGTGCATAGATACAAAGCTATGAACAAAATGGTCAGGATTGTTTGCCTCATACTGACGGAACGAACCGAAGGTCGAGATTTTCATCATGGGCATCACCGACTCAAGCAGTTGTCTGAGTCCCATTGCGGCAAGCGTATTGCTCTCTACTATCGCCATCTCCGGCATCTGTTTGCCAGCCATGGCTTTCATCATTTCTTCATTCATCTCTGTTTATTTTACTTCTGCTAGTGATAGTTGGGTTATACTTATATCTTGTTTTTACAAGAATGGAGTGAGTACCTTTGCTGCAAACCATCCTTTGAATCTTTGCCAGCCCGTACGCCACTCTCTCCAGTTCTTCTCATTGAGTAAGAAACTGTCTTTCTTTTCCCCATCAAAGAGCTGTACCAGTTGTTGGGTAGTACAAGAATCCACAATCACTGCATTCTCTTCATAGTCCCAGCGCAGGCTTCGGGCATTGAGATTGGCACTGCCCACGGTACAGAACTTGCCGTCTACCATGATAATCTTGGTATGATGGAAGCCCGGCGTATACATCCAAACATAGCATCCTGCCTTCATCAGTTTGTGGGCATTATAGAAACCACAGTCAGGAGTCAGAGGAATGTCGCTCTTGGTAGAGAGCATGATTTCTACTTTCACTCCTCTTTTCACAGCATTCTTCAATGCCTTTTTGAGTTTATGACTCAAGGTGAAGTAGGGGCTGATAATCTTGATGCTGTCCTGTGCATCATTGATGGCATTCACATAGAAATATCGGATGATATCCTTTGTTACATGAGGCTCGCGGTTGATGATGCCTACCATCTTTTTGTAGGCAGTTGCTGTTGTATCTGGCTTGAGATTCTCTACCAGATAATCCTTCTTCTTGTATCTCCAGAACTCAGTGCCGTGCACATTCTGTCCGCTCACCTTGTTCCACATCTTGAGGAATATCTTCTGCAGGGTATTCACTTCACTTCCGTCGATGCGGCAGTGCATATCGTGCCATTCGCCTACTACCTCAGTACCTTTTATATAATAGTCGGCAACGTTCATACCGCCTGTGTAGGCAATCTGTCCGTCAATGACTACGATTTTGCGGTGATCACGGTTGAATACAGCATTGATCCATGGAAATTTCATGGGCTTGTATTCATAGATTTCTATGCCTTTTGCCCGTATTTCTTTAAGATGTTTCTTTCGCAGAGGCTTGTTGTTGCTGGCATTTCCGAATCCGTCATATAGGGCTCTCACCTTTACACCCTCCTTAACCTTCTGTGCAAGAATACCAAAGAGGAGGGAGGCGATGCTGTCGTTGCGAAAGTTGAAGTATTCCAGGTGTACACTATGTTTAGCCTGTCGGATTGCCTGGAACATATCATCAAACTTTTCCTGACCATTCATCAGAAGGGTCACGGAATTATCGTGAGAAAAACTGACTCCTTTCCCACGAAGCTGATTTACGATCAATGAATCGCTAGTCTGTGCGCTGCACAGCGAACAAGACAGCCATAATGTTGCTATTAATAAAAAATATCTCATCTTATCTATAACCATGTTATCTATAAATCCGTGTAATCCGTGTAATCCGTGCCTAAAAAATTATACCATGCAGGCATAGTGATCTACAATGCCCTTTAAATGATTATCCTTGTCTACAACCAGTACCGTATGCACCTTATATTGGTGCATGATGCGCTGAATCTCTGAAATCTTCGTCTTCGGAGTTACCATCTTTGGAGTGGTAGTCATGATGTCGCTTACTGTCTTGTTGAAGAACTCAGCCTGCCATTTCTCCATGGCGCGTCGGATATCACCATCGGTAATAAGTCCGATAACGTGGTTGTCTTCATCCAATGAGATACCCAATCCCAGTTTGCCCTTGCTTACGTGGATGATAGCCTCGCCCAGGTGCATTTCCTTAGGAATGATAGGCATATCATCGCTGCGCATCACATCTTCTGCTGTGGTCAGCAGTCGTTTGCCTAATTCTCCACCAGGATGGAACTGTGCAAAGTCACGAGGCTTGAAGTGGCGTACCTGCATCAGGGCGATAGCCAGTGCATCACCCATAGCCAATGCTGCAGTAGTACTGCTGGTAGGGGCGAGGTTCAGCGGACAAGCCTCCTTCTTTACCTTTACGGTGATATGATGGTTGGAGTATTTTGCCAGCAGGGAATCTGGATTTCCGGTGATGGAAATGATAGGAACATTCATGTGGAGTACCATCGGGATGAAACGAAGCAGTTCATCGGTCTGACCGCTGTTACTCAGTGCCAGAACCACATCCTTGTCGGTCATCACACCTAAGTCGCCGTGATAGACATCCAGTGGATTGATGTAGAAGGCTGGTGTGCCTGTAGAGGCAAGTGTAGCGGCAATCTTGGCACCTACGTGTCCACTCTTGCCCACACCTGTAACGATAATCTTGCCTTGGCAATGATACATCATGTCTACAGCTTTCTCAAAGTTGTCGTCCAGATAAGGTATCTGGTCGAGGATGGCCTGCGCCTCGTCTCTAAGAGCCTGTTCGCCATAACCGCGAACAATCTTATCATCTATATTGTTATTTTTATCGGTCATTTCTAAATCATTTGAATTGGCTTTCCATTCGTACGCCGAACGTTGTTTCTTCATTCTTCGTTCTTCACTTTTCACTTAAAGGAGTTCCTGGATAAGTGATTCCAACTTGTTTAATTCCAGCATATTGGCTGCATCGCTCTTGCCCTGGTCTGGGTCTGGATGTACTTCAAAGAAGTAGCCGGTAGCTCCGAAAGCTTTAGCTGCCTTTGCCATTGCTGGAACGAACTTGCGGTCGCCTACGGTCTTGCCGTCACCTGCACTCGGGCGCTGAACGCTATGGGTACAGTCCATGATGACATTTGGCACAATCTCCTTCATGTCAGGGATGTTTCTGAAATCTACCACGAGATTGTTATAGCCGAAACAGTTGCCGCGTTCTGTGAGCCAAACTTCCTTGGCACCGCTCTCCAATGCTTTTTCTACAGGATATTTCATATCTCTACCGCTCAGGAACTGTGCCTTCTTGATGTTGACGATTTTACTAGTCTTGGCTGCAGAAACCAGAAGGTCGGTCTGTCGGCAGAGGAAGGCTGGAATCTGGAGAATATCACAAACTTCGCCTGCTGCTGAAGCCTGATAACTCTCATGAATATCTGTTGTAACCTGAAGGTTGTACTTCTCCCTGATATCTCCCAGCATTTGGAGTCCTTTCTCCAGTCCTGGACCACGGAAAGAGTGGATGCTGGTACGGTTGGCTTTGTCGAATGAAGCCTTGAATATGATTTTAGTTCCTAACTTTTCGTTGATGCGGACGAGTTCCTGAGCTACTGTTTCCAATAGTTCCATTGACTCGATGACGCAAGGACCTGCTATGAATGTTGCCATATTTTTTATAGTTTATAGTTGATAGTTTATAGTTAATAGGGAGTAAACCTGCTATTAACTGTAAACTACAAACTGTTAATTATTAACTTGTTTAATTGTAATTTCACGCTGTGGGAACGGAATCTCGATGTTGTGATCGTTGAGCGTATCGTAGATGCACTCCATGATGGTGGCATCATCGATGGCTTGGGTAAGCACGTTGACCCATACAACAATCTTGAGGGTGATGCAGCTGTCATCGAAACTCTTCAGTAACACCTTCACACCTTTGTCCTGATAGATACAATCCAGTTTCATCAGGGCATCGATGAGAATCTGTTTCACTTCCTTCACATTACTGCCATAAGCAATACCTACCTCCAGAATATCCAGCTCATAACCATGATTCTTGGTCATGTTCTTGTAGTTCTTCGAGAAGAGCTGCGAGTTCTGGAAGGCTATGACCGAACCGTCGGTAGCCTCCAGCATCGTAGAGGTATAACTGATACTGCTCACCTTACCACGGGTGCCGTCACAGATAATGTAGTCACCCACCTTCACACGGC
The DNA here is from genome assembly GCA_021628325.1 of Segatella copri. Taxonomy (GTDB): domain Bacteria; phylum Bacteroidota; class Bacteroidia; order Bacteroidales; family Bacteroidaceae; genus Prevotella; species Prevotella copri_R. Next base: position 63,311 of record JAJXAL010000003.1, read on the forward strand.
CCATCATCAGAGATATGCCGTAGTAGATGTTCTCAAGAATATCCTTTGATGCAAAACCCAGACCAGTTGATAAGCCGGCAAAGATAGCTAGTAGCCATGATTTACCAACCTGGAATACATTCAGGGCTATCATCAGCCAGATACCCCAGATAATCACCTGCATCACGTTCTTGAACATCACAATCTTTGAGGCAGCTGACCTCGGATCTGCCTTCTCGAAGTGATGACGCATGAAATCTACAGAAGTAATGTTGATGTAGTTGAACAGGAAGTACAGACAAGCTACCTCTGAAATACTGAAAAGCGATGCAGTGAAGTTGCTGGTCTTGATGTAATCCTTGTTGAATATCTCCCATGTCGTATCACTCATGTTGAATACATCTGCTGCCCAATAGATAGAGATGATGAACGAGAGTACGCCAGAAATAGGGAGCAATACCTTATAGATAAAGCGATACAGCCATTTGTCGGTAATCGCCTTGTCTGCCAGTTTTTTACGCTTGGCATATACGCTGAGCCATCCTTCGCAGCAGGTGATGGTAAGCACGCAGGTAAGCTGCATGGTCCACCAGATGATAAGCTGGACGGCAAGCAGTGTGAAACCTGTCCAGGCAAAAATGGTACTTACTCCGAATACGGCAAGCGATATGAATGCGTATGTCTTGTCAGTGCGCAATACCTGGTTGTGCTTTCTGCCAATCACATTCCACTGCCAGAGAGCGCAGAGCAGAAGGACTGGTGGAAAGATGAGGTTTACAAGGTCGTTTGGTATCAGGATGATACGGAACACGATAACGATGAAACCTACCAGCATCAATGGTGAATAGATACGGAAGGTATTCTTGATCTTATCGTTGTCTACACGTAGCAGGATAGATACCAGAATGACGCCAACCAGCCAGGAATATTCTACCAGCAGCTGGCTTGCCATAATCACGAAGTTCTGGGTAACCGCCATTCTTACGATACCGAGAATAACTGCGAAGGTTACTACTGTCATAGCCATGATAAGGCATGGACGTTTTGCCATAAAACTTTCCTTTCTGTTCTCGAACATACCATGCTTCATGAGTTGGGTAATCACGATGCGGATGGTAAAGAGATTGAGGAAGATGGAGATGAGCCCCCAGAAGACGATGATACCAAAGAGGATGAAGATGATACGTACATCCCATTGTGACATCATGCCTGGTACGGGCTTGTATTTCTCGGTTACAGACGTCTTCGCCTCCTTATAGTTCATGCTGATATTGCGGAGTATACGCAGATAGTTGTCGCCTCCATTATTGAAGATGCTGTTCTGGATATCTTCATATCTGCGGTTGGCATAGTCGTTGAGTGCCTGTAGCTTACGGTCGGTTCTGTCGTAAGCCTGTACATAGGCTTGCAGCTGTTTCTGTTTCTCTACCAGCTGGCGACGGATATTGACTGCCAGAGTCAGGTCAACGTTTCGGTTCACCTGTGCTTCTTCGCTGAGAAACATGGTGTTCATGCCGTAGAGATAGTTGATGAGCGAATCGAAACGCGCCACCTCAACATTGTTCTTCTTGATCATCTGGCGGAAAGGAACAGCCTTCGACTTAAACTTCTTAAACTGCTCTGTAGCCTCATGACAGGCATACGTCATGTCGAAAATATACCCATTGCGCTGCGAATAGAGCATGATGGAGTTCTGGTCAGCCTGTTTCACAATACTGATGAGCTCCTGAATCACAGCCAACTGTTGAGCCTTGGCAGCTTGGTTCTGTTTCTCCAAGTCTATGTGATAGTTGGTCAATTCTGTACGCAGCATATAGAGCGTTGTGTCCAGGTTGGCTTCCTTGAGCACAGCATTACTGGGCAGTACGAATGCCACCATCAGCAGAATTATGATGTATAGTCTCTTCTTCATATTTAGTAAATTTGACTGCAAAGTTATTAATAATTCGTGAAAAAGCAAAGAGAAAATCGCCTTTTTTGATATATTAGCACCTTTACGTTCGATTTTTAGGGTTATCTTTTGCATTTTTCATATAAATTGATTACATTTGCAACGTCAAAGGATACGTTAATTAATCAGATAAGAATATGAAGATACTCATAGCAGATAGTGGCAGCACCAAGACCGATTGGGCTCTGGTTGATGAACAGGGTAACGTGATGGTTACCTGTAAGACGCAGGGCATCAGTCCGATTCATCAGAGTGATGCCGAGATTTTGGATGTGTTGTGTAAGGAACTTGTTCTGTCAGAGCAGCCTCAGGAGGTTTTCTTTTATGGCAGTGGAGTAACCGAGGCGATGAAGTCTCGCATGAAATCACTCTTGCAGCAGTCTTTTCCCGAAGCCAAGGTTGAGGCTGAAGGTGATATGCTGGGAGCAGCCCGTGCCCTCTTTGGCAAGAAACCGGGTATCGCCTGTATTTTGGGAACCGGTGCCAACAGTTGTCTTTACGATGGAGAGAAGATTGTGATGAACACGCCTCCGTTGGGATATATCCTGGGCGATGAGGGTAGTGGGGCAGTAATCGGCAAACTTTTCCTCAATGGTATCTTCAAGGGCACTTTGCCTGTATCGCTAAAGAATAAATATCTTGCCTGGTCGGGTTTGGATTATCCTACTATTATTAATAAGGTGTACAGACAGCCGCTTGCCAATCGCTTTCTGGCTTCCATCTGTCCTTTTATCTCAGAACAGATAGCAGAAGGTGAGAAACACGAGAATGGAACTGACGAACTGAACGAAGCGATGGCTCTCTATCGTATGATATTGGAGAGCTTCAATCAGTTCTACGCAAAGAATCTCACACCTTATATTAAATATGTCAAGGCGAGCACCGAAGATATAAGTCAGTTGGAGCCTGGCATGAAAGCATGGCATTCATCCTTGGAAGAAGAAATCCCGATGCTTGGTTTTGTAGGAAGCATTGCCCATTACTTTGAGTCTCCTTTGAAAAATGTGATGGAGGATGAGTTTCATCTCAAGATTTCCCAGATATTGAAAGCTCCGATGCCGGGGTTGATAAAATATCATATTAATTAAGCAATTTTTGCACCAAAATGTATTTTATGCTACATTTTGGTGCTTTTTCGTTAAAAAATGTAGGTTGCGCAACATTTTATACGTAATTGATTAACCAAAACATACCCTATTGTGTCTGTTTTTTATCTATCTTTGTCCCCGAAAAAGTAAATGCAAACAACGATAAATCGAGGCAATCCTCATAACTGAGGCTTATACCTTATTTATATAAAGGCGATATTCGACCTATGTTACATAGGCCTATATTAAACCTAGAAGCAACAATTATTAATTTAAACCTAAAGTAATTATGAGAAAAACATCTCAGAAATTCTCGCAGAGCCACATGCTCTGCAAAGTTGCTCTGGTAGCCATCATGTTGGTGTTCCAGGCAATGTTAGGAATCGGAGCGGGTGTCCTCAATGCTCAGACGGTTAAGGGTACTGTCATCTCTGGCAGTGACAATGAACCATTGATTGGTGCAAGTGTCATGGTGCAGGGTACAAAGACGGGTGCCGTTACTGACCTGGATGGTAACTTTACCATTGAAGCAAAGAATGGACAAACACTCGAAGTTTCGTATCTGGGCTTTATCACCCAAAAGATTAAAGTTACAGGTTCGACAATCAACGTAACCTTAAATGAAGACAAGCAGTCACTTGATGAAGTTGTCGTAGTAGGTTACGGTGTTCAGAAGAAAAAACTGGTGACGGGTGCTACCGTTCAGTTGAAGGGTGACGACATCGCCAAGCTTAACACCACCAACCCTCTTTCTGCCATGCAGGGACAGACACCTGGTGTTAACATCGTTTCTACTTCTGGTCAGCCAGGTGCAGCCATGAGTGTTACCATTCGTGGTTTGGGTACCGTAGGAAACTCTCAGCCTCTTTACTTGATTGATGGTGTGGGTGGTGATATCACCACCTTGAACCCAGCCGACATCGAGAGTATCGATGTATTGAAGGATGCTGCTTCTGCTGCTATCTATGGTGCGCAGGCTGCCAATGGTGTAGTCCTCGTTACAACCAAGAGCGGTAAGGAAGGTTCTTCCAAAATTACATACGATGGATATGTAGGTTGGCAGACTCTGGGGCGCAAGTTTGAAATGCTCAATTCCAACCAGTATATGCAGATTATGGATGAGGCTTTGCTGAATTCAAATAATATGTCGCCTATCGACTGGACTTCTCTCAGTGCTATCCGGGATGCAAATGGTAATGTTTATAATACAGACTGGATTGACCAGGCTGTAGACAATGGTGCCTTGACCACTAGCCATAGTCTGGCTTTTACCGGTGGTAGTAAGACTTCTACTTATTCTATTTCTGGTGGTTATACCGGACAGGACGGTCTTATTGGTGGTTCTGACGTTTCTTATTATAAAAGGTATAACCTTCGTGTCAATTCTGAACATAAGATGTGGAATGGATTGGTAACTATTGGTGAGCACGTAGGTTTTGTTTATAAGGATAGCCGTGGCATGGGTACCGGCAATATCTATAACAACAACCTCCGCAGTGCGTTCTCTACTTCTCCACTGGTTCCTGTTTATGACGCAGATGGTAACTATTATTCTACCGTTGATTCAGACTGGAACAAGAATGATGGTAACCCTTATGGTACCATGATGATGAATCGCTACAACCAGAGCAAGAGTACTTCGGTTGATGCGAATGTTTATGTACAGATTGAACCTATCAAGAACCTGAAGTTCAAGACCGTATTCGGTTTGAACTATGGTGGCTCTAACTATCGTTCATTTACTCCTATTTATAAGTTTACTCCGCAGAGTGGTAATGGTATCACCAAGGTGAACCAGAGCAATGGCAATGGTACTTCTCTGGTTTGGACCAATACCCTGACTTACGATTTCAATATCAAGGAGCACCATATCAGTGCTTTGTTGGGTAGTGAGACTACTAAGTATGATGGTGAATCAACAGGTAGTTATGGTGTGAACCTGACTGCAGGCTTTGATGACTGGGAGCATGCCTATGTAGAGAATACTGAGAAGGGACATGCTGACCGTAAGGTTAGTGGTGGTCCTTACGATGCTACCCGTGGTCAGTCTTTCTTCGCCCGTTTGGGTTGGTCTTGGAAAGATCGCTACATGGTGAATGCTACCATGCGTGCCGATGGTTCTTCTAAGTTTGCCAAGGGACATCGTTGGGGTTATTTCCCATCTGTTTCTGCCGGTTGGACTTTGACTGAGGAAGATTTCATGAAGTCAGCTGCTTCCTGGTTGGATTTCTTGAAACTCCGTCTCTCTTGGGGTCAGGTTGGTAATGCTAATATCAACTGCTATCAGTATCTGGCTCCTGTTACAACATCCAATACCAACTACAACTTTGGTGCTACTGGTGGTACCGATGCTTGGGTGATGGGTGCTTATACAGAGCGTTTGGCTAATGAGAAGGTGAAGTGGGAGACTTCAGAGCAGTATAACGTTGGTTTGGATGCCCGTTTCCTCCGTCAGCGTCTTTCCTTGACTCTCGATGGTTATATCAAGAGCACTAAGGATTGGTTGGTTCAGGCTCCTATCCTGGCTACAGCTGGTACCGGTGGTCCTGTCATCAATGGTGGTGATGTAAAGAACAAGGGTATCGAAGTAGGACTTTCATGGAATGACAACATCGGAAGAGACTTTACTTACAGTGTAGGTGCCAACTTTGCCTACAACCATAATGAAGTAGGTAATATCCCGACCCTTGATGGTATCATCCATGGTAAAGATAATCAGATTTATCAGAATGCTGAGGAATTCTATCGTGCGGAGAATGGTCATGCAATCGGTTACTTCTGGGGTTACAAGACTGCGGGACTCTTCCAGAACCAGAAGGAAATCAACGATTGGATAGCTGCCGGTAACGGTATTTATCAGGCAGATGTAAAGCCTGGTGATGTAAAGTATGTTGATGTGAATCATGATGGCGTTATCAATGCCAGCGATAAGGTTGACTTGGGAAATGGTCTTCCTAAGTATACTTTTGGTTTCAATTTCAGCCTGGCATGGAAGGGCTTTGACCTGAGTGCTAACTTCACAGGTGCAGCCGGTTTCCAGATTGCACAGTCTTACCGTGATCCTAGCTCATCTCAGGCTAACTACAGCCGCAGAATCTTGAAGCGCTGGACAGGTGAGGGTACAAGCAATGAGATTCCTCGTGTTACCTACGGAGATGTTGGTAACTGGTTGTTCTCAGACCTCTATTTGCAGGATGGTGACTACATCCGCTTGCAGAACCTTACCATGGGCTACGATTTCAAGAAGCTCATCTCTTGGAAGGGACTCTCTAAGATGCGCCTCTATTTCCAGGTGCAGAATCTCTTTACTTTGACCAAGTATGATGGTATGGATCCGGAAATCGGTTCATTCAACGGTACTGATGGTAACAGCAGCGATTCTTGGGTATCAGGAGTTGATATGGGTTACTATCCACATCCTCGTACTTTCATCGTTGGTTTAAATCTTGCATTCTAACTCTTAAACAGAAAGTAATATGAATAAGAAACATATATTGATGAGTGCCCTGATTCTCTCTTCCATGGCTTTGACGTCATGCGATGACTTCCTGGACACTTCATCTAAGACAAAGATGAATTCCGAGACTGCTTACAGCACACCGGCTGCAGCAGACATGGACCTTGTGGGCTGCTACGATGGATGGCAGCGTACATTGAGCGATGAAGGTGTCGGTATGTACCTGACGGCTGAGTTTGCCTCCGAGCAGGCTTTCGCAGGCTTGGGTCTTTCTGATGCCAAGAACAATAATGCCATCGACCAGTTTGATTTGACAGTTGCTCCATCATATACAGATCTCTTCAATACGGATTGGAAGAATTATTATCAGGCTATCTACCGTTGCAATCAGCTGATTCAGGCTGATGCTACCATCAAGTGGAATGGTGATACCAAGGCAGAAGGCCGTATCATGGGCGAGGCTCGTGCCCTTCGTGGCATCCTCTATTTCGATTTGGCCCGTTTGTTTGGTGATGTGCCTTTGTTGCTCGAACCTTCTGAGGCAAACATACCGCGTACTCCGGTGAAGGAAGTATATCAGGCTATCTTCGATGACTTGAAGTATGCCGCAGCCAATATTCCTGCCGATGCTTATCCTTTGAAGGACCGTGATTCCAATGATGGCCGCATCACCAAGTATGCTGCTGAGGCTTTGCTGGCTCGCGCATACCTTTATTATACGGGATATTACGGCGAGGAGCATCCTGCATGTTCCAAGGCTGAGGCTACTGCTGCCATCAATGATGTGGTAGAAAACGGTGGCTATGAGTTGGAGAAGAACTATGCCGATTTCTGGATGCCTTCCTGTACCAAGGATGCTTCTTCAACGGGTAACTATGCCTGGGAAACAACCTATGCCGGCAAGTGGTATGACGGAAAGACCTGGAAGGCAGGACAGGGTAGTCTCTCTAAGGAGATTGTCTTGAACCTGAAGCTGAACTCTACCCACGATTACAATGGCAATGGTGATGGTAATACCTTCTCGGTATATTTGGGTCCTCGCAACCGTTGTGCTACTGATATATGCATCGCCAGTGGTTGGGGAGCTTGCCCGGTTACTCCTTATTTCGTAGAGCAGTTTAGAAACGATCCTCGTTTCAGTGCCTGTGTCTGGAGCTGCAAGGATGCCGGTTTTACAGCAGATGAGTCTGACTCTTATGAGTATACGGGTTATTATACCCGCAAGTATGCTCCAATGTGTTTTGCCGATGGTACTCGACAGGAAGTGGGCTTCCAGTTGGGTGAGCAGCATCAGAACATCACTTACTATCAGGATTATACCATCATGCGTTATGCTGATGTGCTCTTGATGCACTCTGAGCTGAATGGCACTGCCGATGGTCTGAACAAGGTACGTGCCCGTGTGGGTCTTGAACCAGAAGACTACAGTATTGAGAATATTCGCAAGGAGCGCGCCATCGAGTTGGCTTTCGAAGGTGTTCACTTCTGGGATTTGATGCGTTACGGCAAGGATGGTTCTTATGCAGCACAGGAAATTGCCAAGGCTCAGAATGGTGCCAAGGTAAAGAATGGTGGAGTGGAGGCAGCTACCAAGTTTGCTGTTGACAACTTTACCAGCAAGAAGGGTCTGATGCAGATTCCTAATACTCAGATTACGCTTTCCGGTAACGTTCTGACTCAGAATGCCGGATGGTAAAGTTGGGTAGGTAATATAATAAACATTTAATAATAAGAAGATATGAAAATACATAATCTTATATATACGCTTCTTGTTGCCATGGCAGTCTTCTTGTTGGCATCTTGCTCACCAGAAGATTTTGGATTTGGCAAGAATACATACTCTCCAGAAGATTTGGTGGAGGGTAAGGCTTATACGGTTACCATAGATGGTAACATCGTGAAGCTGGAATCCAAGATTCCTGATGCCACTCCGCTTTGGATAACTCCTGTGGGACGTAAGTCCCAGCAGGCTTTGGATGTAGAATTGCCTTTTGCCGGCGATTATGAGGTAACCTTTGGTGTGGAAACTCCTGGTGGTATCGTTTATGGCGAGCCTTATAAGTTGAGTCTTTCAAAGAACGACTTCTCTCTTTTGAACGATGACAAGTGGTTCCTCCTGGCAGATAAGAATTACAAGACGGGCGAGGCTTTCCCATCTGCCGAAACGCTCGCTGCCGGTGTCAGCAAAAAATGGTATCCTTGCGATGGTAATTACAATATCGGCCGTTGTACGAGTCCTGTGATGTATTGCTCTCCTTACGATCCTGACTACGACGGTAAGGGATATACTGCTGATGAAGAGGCAAATGCCGTTTATAAGGATATCCTCTTCGGTTCTGATAATTGGAAACCAAACTGGGATCCTGGCTTCCAGAGCTGGCTGATTCCAGAAACTGATCCTTACATGGATTCTTACATGACATTCAGCATGGATGCTAAGAATGGTTGTGTGGCTACCATGTATCGTGGTGAGTCGGGTGAGAAGGGTGCCAGCACAGGTAGCAACATGGTGGGCAAGTTCAATCTGGGATTGGGCGACAAGACCAAGCCTACCATCACTTTCAACGACTGCTATGCGATGCATAATATAGGTTTTGATGCAGTTTGCTCCAACTATACTCAGGACATTCAGATTGTTGAGTTGACTCCATACCTCCTTCAGTTGGTGACAAAACGTACCAATTCAGAGGGCAACTGGTATCTTGTATGGAACTTCGTTTCAGAGGATGTGATTGCTACCAAGGGTGCTTGCATTCCTAAGGCAGACCAGAATCTGATTGAGACAGTGAAGCCAATTCTTCCAACTTTCGAGAATATCCATACCGACTTGTTCACTGCTGATATCAATGGTGACAAGTATGTTGGTAGCAAGATGACTTTCAATTTGGATTCTGAGACTCCTTATGATTTCTTGTGGTGGAATGGTTCTCCTAATGTGAAGGCGTGGGAGAGCGTAATCGGAGGTAAGTACAATACTACATGGGCTCCTGCTCTTGGCGACAAGGCAATCGATAACTTCGAGTTGACTATCAGTAAGGCTTCTGATGGCTCTTACAATTATGAATGTGGTGAGGTAGATGGTAAGGTGAAAATCACCGAGAATACCATGACCTTCGATAAGGAAATCTCTGTATTTGCTGTGGCAGGCGATAAGCGCACCATCGAATTGAAGGGCAAGAAGTTCTATATCCTTGGCAACTCTACCGATGATCAGTATCTTACTATCGGTATTCCTGAGACAACGGATGAGAATGGATTGGTTAACTCTTATCTCGTAGCTAAGTTGGCTTACAAGAAGATTGCTACCGGTCCTGTTGGTCCTACCAAGGTAGCTATCGACAATTCCATCATCCATAACGAGGGTATCATTTGGGTTGAGAATGGTTGCCTCCGCGTCGCTTTCCACTCTTATGGTGAAACAGGTAAGGGAATCTTCAAGGATGTGAAGTCTGTGAAGTTGAAGAAGAACCAGACTATCACCGTTACCTTTAAGATTAAGGGTGGCGTGACATGGAGCAAGACTCCTAAGTGTGCCTTGATTGATAACAATATCAAGACCACATGGGAACCAGGTGCATTCGGCCTCGCTGATGCAGTTGCTGTAGATACCAATGGCGGTGAGACTACTGTTTCACTTACCAATACAACCGGTTCTACTCAGACCTTCACAGCAACCTGTCTCGACCTCTCTGTCCAGTTGGATGGCTTTGGCGACTATGGTGGCTCAACCGACAACATCGACATTGAGATTGTTTCCTGCACAATTCAATAACTTTAATAGCGCAAACTTATGAAGAATAAAATATTATACGGAATTATGGCCTTCGTCATGGGTATCTTCATGACAGGCTGTAGCGATGATGATTATTCTATCAGCAATACTCCACTGCTCACCGATGAGTCGGTGACCACAGGTTCTGCTGATGTGACCGTGACATCCGCTACATTCCATGGCACGGTAAAGGGCCTCGAAGAGCAGAATGCCAGTGCCTATGCATTAGGCTTCTACTATGGTAAGAGCGAAGATAACTTGAGTGAGAAGGTAGCTGCTACTGGAAGCAGTGAGTTCCAGGCTACGGTTTCCGGTATGCCAGGTGATGTAGTCTACTATCAGGCTTATGTTACCTTGCAGGGTAGGGTAACCTATAAAGGTTCTGTACAGAGTGCCATCATGACCGATGCCAAGGCAATCACCGGCGAACCGAAGGATTTGACAGCCAACTCTGTTATCCTGACCGGTAAGTTGGAAAAGGCTCCTCAGGAGGCTACCAGCGGTATCGTTATCTCTGGTGTCGAGGGTTCTGAGAATGTTCGTGCCGGTGTTCGCATCGTTGCTGCTGGCATCAACGACAATTACGAAATCAAGGCAGAGGGTCTGTTGCCTAATACAACTTACCACTATACTGCCTATCTCGACCTCGGAAATGGTACTGTATATGGTGAAGACCGTACCTTCACTACTGCTCCAGCTGATTTCAATCCTGATACTGACCTCGTTGACCTGGGCCTTTCTACCAAGTGGGCCAAGTATAATGTAGGTGCTACTGATGAGAAGCAGCTGGGTGGTCTCTTCGGATTTGGTGATATGACCGGTTTCCAGACATCTATCAATCTGGAAGATTATGCTTCTGCTGATATCTACAAGACCGACCGTGATGTAGCCAATAAGGTATATGGTTCATGGGTTACCATGCCAACCATAGATGAGTTTGAGGAGCTCTTCACAGAGTGTAAGAAAGAATGGGTAGAGGATACCAGGAATCATGTAGCTGGTTACAAGTTTACCGGTCCTAATGGTAACTCTATCTTCTTGCCTGCAGCAGGTACCCGTACTCAGGGCAATGTTTCCGGCGAGGGTTTGAACGGTTACTATCTCTCTGGTTCAATCAATGCAACAGACAACAGATTTGCCATGGCATACAACTTCGACCAGAATGCTGCACGCCGTACTACCACTCCTGTTTATCAGGCATTGGCTATCCGTCCGGTTTCTGTAGCAAAGAATGTGAAGTTTGACAAGACTAAGCTGATTGGTCAGACTTGGGAAATCGACCTCCGTCTGGATGGTTCTCACTATAAGTTTGATGGTCCTGTTTACTTCCTTGGTAAGGACGACAGTTGGGCTACCATTACTAATAATCAGCCTATTGTAGGTAATGTTGGGTGCTGGGCTGCTGATTTCGCAGGCAACTCTTGGACAGTAGGTGGTGATGCCAAGAACTGCCAGGGTTCTATGACCTTCAATGAGGATGGTACCGTTAAGGTTCATCAGTATGTGGCTGGTGCCGATGGTGCTGAGGGAACATTCCAGGATACCGAGGGAACCTATACCATTGATGAGAAAAACAAGACCGTGAAGTTGAGCATTGCTCCTTTGATACCTGCTAACTATATCGGTAATGTGAAGGAGACCAAGGATATGGATATCCGCATCTTGTCTTTGACTGATGAGACCATGCAGTTGGCTGTTACTCGTGCAAGCGATAATCAGTATATGAGTATCAACTATGTACCAGGCGAGTTGAAGAATGGCTTTACTGCTAAGCTTACCTGCTACGGTGGTGATGATGAGAATACTCCTGATGCCTGGAATTCTGCTACCGTTAATGTATTGGGTGGCGCTGCAGGCTTGAAGACTTACACCGTAACCTTCAATACCCAGTATCCTCGTACCAACGGTAAGGTTTATCTCCTCGAATTGGAGGGATACTCTGCTGCTTATCCTAAGGCACTGGTTCGTATCGATGCAATCAAGGCTGATGGTAACGACGTGAAGTTTGATGCCAACAAGTTCTTCTATGGCGACCTGGAAGGCAAGGGCAACTACCGTGTAGAAATGGCTAACATCTGGGGATGTGGTCATAATGACAGCTGGGACGGTTTGAAGGATACTCCATTCCATAAGGATGGAGGCGAGACAAAGAATGAGACTGCGCTTGCATTCAACCATACTTTCGAGGTGACCTTTACCGTTGTTTCCAACACAAGTGATGGTACTGGTGTCTATACTCCTACATTCAATGCCGTTCGTGGCTGGGGTGAAGGTGAGGCTCAGTTGTGGGGATATAACGATGGTTCTACTTTGAAAGTTGTTAAGAGTGACAAGGGTCAATACTCTCTCGAGAACAATCAGTTCGATATGACTTATGAAGGTTCTGGCTTTGAAGGTGGTACTATCATGACCTTTATCGAGTTTGCTGACCTTTATGGTTTCTTCCCAGGCACACACAGTACTTTGGATGAGTTCTATCTTGACGGTCAGGCTGTTTCTTACGATAAGTCTAAGGTGGTTGACGCCAATGAGAATCCTAAGTATCGTTTGGAATTGTTTAATTGCTATGGTGCTACAAAGGATAATTGTGCATTTGGTGTCAAGGATGGTGATTTGATGCGAGAGTTGGGCTTTAATAAGTCTATGCGCGCTAAGTTTACAGTTCACAGTCTTTTCGCTGTCCCACAATGGTAATGGTTGATAAATAATAATACAGAGAATCCGATAGTTTTCAGAACATATCGGGTTCTCTCTAAAATGAAAAGAAAATGAAGAAATTCAAATATCTATATTTGTTGCTCTTGGGCATAGTCTGCGGATTGGCTTTCTCGGCTTGCTCTTACGAAGACGATGATTATGATGAGCCTAGCTTCAAGGTTCTCAACCCAGAGCTTTCATTTGACGGTACTGGCGGAGTGCAGACCATCAATGTTCAGGCAGATGCTCAGCCTACAGCTTCCGTGATAGAAGGTGCCGACTGGTGCTCTGTTACTTATAAGGATCAGGCTGCCGGCACATACAATTTCGATGTAACCGTAGCCGCTTCTCAGGAAGATGAAGCAACTACTGCTACCGTTCGCATCATTCAGGGCTATAGCCGTAAGGATGTTACGATTACCCGTGCCAAGAAGGGGGCTGTTGTTACTCCTGATGTACCACCTGCTGATATGAACAAGACTGCCATGGAGGTGGCTCAGTTGATGTATCCAGGTTGGAACCTCGGTAACACCCTGGAAGGTGGCGACAGCAAGAATCTCTGGAAGAATGCTGGTATCGAAACAGAGACAGTCTGGCAGAATGCCAAGACCACTCAGGCTTTGATTGATGCAGTGAAGGCTGCTGGTTTCAAGAGTGTCCGTATTCCTTGTTCTTGGGTGATGGGACATATTACTGATGCTGAAAAATGCACCATCGACCCTGCTTGGATGAAGCGAGTAAAAGAGGTGGTTGATTACTGTATCAAGGATGGTCTCTATGTTATCATCAACCAGCATTGGGATGGTGGATGGATAGAGCACAATGGTATGACAGCCAATGCAGACATCAAGACTACCAAGGCTCAGCTCACTAAAATATGGACTCAGATTGCCGATAATTTCAAGAAATATGATGAGCATCTTCTCTTTGCCGGCATGAATGAGCCAGGTGTAGGAGCAGGTGAAGGTGATATCATTGGTGTGGCTGATATGAGTAACCGTATTGCTGAATATGAGCAGACTTTCATTGAGGCGGTTCGTGCCACAGGTGGCAACAATGCCAAGCGAGTTCTGATAGTTCAGGGTCCTAATACCGATATCGATAAATTCGTAGCCAACAACTACATGTCTAAGATTAAGGATTCTGCTACCGACCGACTGATGGTAGAGGTTCACTTCTACGATCCATATAATTTTACCGATCTGAGTGAAGACAAGGATTGGGGCAAGTATTGCCTCTATTGGGGCAAGAATAACACCAATGGTTCTGAGGCTGGTCGTACAGCTGATGCCAAATACAATGAGGATTATGTAGAGGCTCAGATGAAGAAGATGAAGACCAACTTCTTCGACAAGGGCTATCCTGTAGTGATTGGTGAGTTTGGTGCCAACCAGCGTCTGGCCATCGGTAAGGATGCTGTTCATGATGCATCAGTTAAGGACTATTACAAGGCTGTTGTAACTAGTGCTATCAATAATGGTTGTGTTCCAATGGCATGGGATACCAATAGCGGTCTTCCTAGCATGACCATCTTCAATCGTGCTGGTGCAAGTGTTAGCAATGCTAACATGCTTGAGAGTATTAAGGCTGCTGTTGCTGCAGCAAAGTGGCCTGCTAAATAAAAAACGAGATATTAAGTCTTTAGGTTTGATATAAAGTAGGTGTGGGCGCATGTCAGGGGAATCTTTCTCTGATGTGCGTCCTTTTTTTGTGCAAATATCGTACATCCTAACATAATATACCTATCCTTTTATCAAAAGTATACATTCACGCTACAGTTTTTTCGATATCTTTGCAACATGATAACTTCAAAACCCGATAATACGTTAGATTGATATATGAAGATGATAGTTATGATTATATTGGCTGCCGCTCATTTCGCTTGGGCTGGTGCACAGGTTAAACCAGTGGATGGCCGTATCTCGAAAATGAAACTCACGGCTACCGAACTGGCTCACTATATGGCTCCAGGAGTCAACCTGGGTAATACGATGGAGGCGTGCGACTGGAATGATGTCTTTACCAATCAGGCAGGACTGAAGTCAGAAACTTCATGGCAGAATGATAAGACTACTGAGAGCTATATCCGGAGTTTGAAACAGCAGGGATTCAACAGTCTTCGCATTCCTACATCCTGGGTGGCTGGACATCTTGCGGATAAGGAGAATATGACCATAGATTCTGTCTGGATGAAACGAATCAAGGAAATCGTAAACTATGGTCTCAATGCCGGTCTCTGTGT
This sequence comes from Segatella copri, assembly GCA_021628325.1. Classification (GTDB taxonomy): domain Bacteria; phylum Bacteroidota; class Bacteroidia; order Bacteroidales; family Bacteroidaceae; genus Prevotella; species Prevotella copri_R. Next base: position 78,497 of record JAJXAL010000003.1, read on the forward strand.
CATCATCAACGAACACTGGGATGGCGGATGGATGGAGCATGATGCCTTTACCAGTGGGGCGAATGTGACAGAATATAAGGAGATGTTCCGCAAGCTGTGGACGAATATAGCAAAAGAATTCAAGACGTATGACCAGCGGGTTCTCTTTGCTGCCCTCAACGAACCGGGAGTGGGAGGCGCCAGTCCGCAGGTTCAAGGCGACATGCTGGCTCCTGATAGTAAGGAGTTTGCCTACCGTCTCCTGGCATACGAACAGGTGTTTATCGATGCCGTCCGTGCTACCGGTGGTAATAATGCCAGCCGTGTGCTCATCGTACAGACTCCAAAGACCGAGATTGATTTGGCTGCAAAGGATTCTTACGACATCACCCGTCTGAAGGATAAGGTGAAGAACCGTCTGATGGCAGAGGTTCATTTCTACGATCCTTATATATTTACCCTGATGGACAAAGATGCCGATTGGGGCAAGGTGGCTCTTTATTGGAAAGGACATGCGCCTGCCGATGACCAGGGGCGAACCGTAAACACCATCTGGTATAATAATAAGAACGTGGATGCCTACCAGCATATCACCAATCAGGTGATGAAGATGAAACAGAAGTTTGTGGACAAGGGCTATCCGGTAGTCATCGGCGAATATGGTGCCAACCGTAAGGATGCCTCTCTCTTCGGTGGTAATCAGGAGAAACATAATGAGAGTATGATGGCATGGTATGGTGCTGTGACTGCCGAAATGATGAAGGCAGGTCTTATCCCATACGTCTGGGATATCAATGTGCAGCCTCTTCCTCACATGACCATTTTCGACAGAAAGAAGCAGGTGGTTTCTGACTCCTATATATTTAAAGGTGTGATGCAGGGAGCAGCCGAAGGGATGGAAGATTATCTGAAAATCTATCCGAAACCTTAGAAAAATAGAGAAAAAGCAATAATAAATAAGCATAGTTTAGATTTATATGTAGAAAGGGCAAAAAAGTATCATGCTTTTTTGCCCTTATTTAGTATCTTTGCAACCGAAAATGAATCTTTAAACTGTAAACTTAAATAATAAATGAAGAAGATATTTGTTTTATTGATGATGGCATTGGCTACATGCAATATCTCTGCGAAGTCAAATTTTGTGCAGGTAAAGGACGGACATTTCGTTCGCGACGGTAAACCTTATTATTATGTAGGTACCAATTTCTGGTATGGTGCCATCCTCGGTTCAGAAGGTCAGGGCGGCAACCGTGAGCGTCTCTGTAGGGAACTCGATAAGATGAAGGAGATGGGCATTGACAACCTCCGCATCCTGGTGGGCTCTGATGGAAAGCGAGGAGTGAAGACCAAGGTCGAGCCGACGCTGCAGGAAGCTCCGGGCGTTTATAATGATACGATTCTTGCCGGTCTCGACTATCTGCTGATGGAGATGGGCAAACGCAAGATGCTGGCCGTGCTCTATCTGAACAATTCCTGGGAATGGAGTGGCGGTTATGGCTATTACCTGGAGCAGGCTGGTTTGGGCCAGGCTCCCCGTCCTAACGAAGATGGATATCCTGCCTTCATGAACTTCGTCGCCAAATATGCATCCTGCGAAAAGGCGCATCAGCTATTCTATGATTATGTGAAATTCATACTTACGAGAACCAACAGATATACAAAGAAGAAGTATAAGGATGACCCGGCTATCATGTCATGGCAGATAGGTAATGAGCCTCGTGCTTTCAGCAAAGAGCAGTTGCCTGCTTTCGAAAAGTGGCTGGGTGAAGCGAGCAAGCTGATCCGTTCGCTCGATAAGAATCATCTGATTTCTATCGGTAGCGAAGGTAAATGGGGATGTGAAGGTGAACTGAACTGTTGGGAACGGATCTGTGCCGACAAGAATGTAGATTATTGCAACATTCATCTTTGGCCATACAACTGGAGTTGGGCGAGAAAAGACCATTTGCAGGAAGATTTGGGAATCTCCTGCCAGAACACAAAGGAGTATATTGATGAACATCTTGAGGTATGCGGACGTATCAGGAAGCCATTGGTGATGGAGGAGTTCGGCTATCCTCGTGATGGTTTCTCTTTCTCAACTTCTTCTACAACAGAAGCACGTGATGGATATTATAAGTATGTGTTCAGTCTTGTTGGCGACAATGCTGCATCTGGCGGTTACTTTGCCGGTTGCAACTTCTGGGGATGGGGCGGTTTTGCCAATCCTAAGCATGAGCAGTGGCAGGTAGGTGATGACTACACCGGTGATCCTGCTCAGGAAGCGCAAGGTCTGAACTCCGTTTTTTCTACCGATAAATCTACATTGGATGTAGTAAAGACGCAGGTAGACAGAATGAAGAAGATTGGTAAGTTATAAGTTTAGTGAAATTGTTAGTTGTTTTAGGAGGGTGTACCATCAGTTCATGGTGCACCCTTCTTTTTTTTGTTTGACTTTTTATGATAATACTTTTATGTTTTTTCGTAAAAGAATTGCCATAATCTGCCATATATTGCCATAAAAATAGCGATGCTCAGGCGTTTTTGGTGTTCCCGAAATTGCGTCCCGACGTAGCATCTTGTACGTCCCGACGCAGTATCTTGTACGTCCCGACGCAGTAACAGATGCGTCCCGACATTATTGATGATACTGATGCACCTAAGACTGATGTTTCAACAATGATATGCAGTATCTGGTAATGTGTAGTGAGAATATCGTGAGGGATAGTAAGCGGCTCCGCGTTTATACCATTATAGTCTTCTCTTTTGTTCCTACCTTTGCACCATAATTTTAAAATCACATGAATTATGACAGCAAACGAACGTTTTGAGAAGGCTTGGGGTTCCTTCTTAGTCTAT